>CAYYNI010000001.1:0-43404 GCA_964472765.1 uncultured Thermotogaceae bacterium
CCGTCTTCTCATTCGACAAAGAATACATGAATTTGTTCATGCAGGCAGAACAACAAGCCAGACAAAAAGCATACGGGCTCTGGCGTGATTATGATTCCCTTTATGAGCAATCCCAGGCAAAACTTCCATCTGAATCCATTGAGGAAGACCCAAAAAATGAGCAGACAACACTGATCATGAGTGAATCCAAAGGTGATTTAGAAATTGTCCATGTCCAGTACGAAGGGGCTTCAGAATACGTTGAAATCACTAATCAAGGCAATATCAACCACGCCCTTGATGGCTATAAGCTTGTAAGCACGAAAGGTGAGGAGGAGTATCTCTTTTCGGATTTCACTCTTTCACCAGGGGAATCCATCAGAGTTTACTCCGGGCCTGAGGCAACAGAACTTGTATGGACAACATCTTTCGTCCACGCCAACAGCGGTGATGGTGTTGTTTTACAAGATGATCGATCCAATATTATTTCATTTTATTATTGGTAAAGAAATAAATCACCAAACAGCAATATGGCCGTCTGTCCGTTTTTCAGTACCGGCTACATAAACACCGGCTTCATTTCTCAGGATAATTTGCCCTCTACCGAACAGATTGGAATTCATCGATATGGTAATTTTATGCCCCATCCGATCCAATTCATGCGCTATAGACGATGTAAAATCTTTTTCAATTAATATGTTTTTTTCGCCGGTCCATTGCCATCTTGGGGCATCAAGGGCTGATTGCGGATTCATTTGAAAATCGATCATATTTGAGATTACTTGCAGATGTCCTTGAGGTTGCATAAACCCGCCCATGACTCCAAAAGGACCAACAGGCTTGGAATTTTTAGTAATGAACCCCGGAATGATGGTGTGATAGGGCCTTTTATGAGGTTTTAATGCATTGTAATGCGTCTCATCCAAAGAAAAACTATGCCCTCTATTTTGTAGAGAAATACCGGTACCCGGTACCACCAATCCTGAACCAAAACCCATATAATTGCTTTGTATAAACGAGCACATCATACCTTCTTTATCAGATGTAGCCAGATAAACCGTTCCACTTTGACAGGGGTCTGATGCCTCAGGGATCATGGCCTCATCACCGATCGTTGCCGCACGTTTACTGATATAGTCCCGCTCCAACAGCAGTTTGTAATCAAAAGGCATATATTCTGGCTGAGTGATATATTTTTTACCGTCCTCAAAGGCTAATTTTAAGGCTTCAATCTCATTGTGAAAATATCTGGCTTCTCTGGTTAAACAGTCTTTTCTTTCGAGAATTGAGAGGGCTTCAAGGGCAATTAACCCTTGCCCGTTGGGTGGAATTTCCCAAATTTCATACCCCCGGTACCCGGCTGAAATGGGTTCGACGATACTCGCTTGATAATGGGCAAAATCCTCCGCTGAAAAATAGCCACCGGTCTGATTGGAAAAGGCAATGATTTGATGCATTAAGGCACCGGAATAAAAGTCACAGGCATTCGATTCCCCAATGCGTTTTAATGTCTGGGCATGATCGGGCAGGTGAACAATTTCTCCAACTTGCGGCGGTTTGCCATCTTTAGTGAAAGTTTGAAACCAATGATCATATTTTTCTTCCTGAAAGGTCTTTTTGTAAATCTCGGCTGCTTTCATCCAATTTTCACATACCGTCGGTTGCAAAACAAAACCCTCCAAGGCATATCGGATAGCCGGCTGTGCGCATTCTTCCAAAGTGAGGTTTCCAAATTGATCACAACATTTAGCCCAACCTGCCGGTGCTCCCGGTACAGTAACTGCTTCCCAACCAAAACGGGGAATTTCCTGAATCCCCTTTTCTTTGAGCTTTTCAATTGACAGATTCCCGGGGGAATAACCACTGGAATTCATCCCGTAAAGTTGGTCTCCTTTAGAAATAATAGCAAAATTGTCACCGCCGATCCCATTGGATGTCGGTTCTACCACCGTGAGGCATATGGCAGTAGCCACAGCTGCGTCAACCGCATTACCTCCCTTATGGAGTATCTCCAAACCAGCTTGCGCAGCAAGGGGGTTAGAAGTTGCGACCACCCCATTTTTTGCAATGACACAATTTCTTTTGGATTCATATGGATAATCAAACCAGTTGCATTTCATCTGCTATCCCCCTCTGTTTGTTTTAATATACGAAAAAAACCCTTTTGTTGGTTAAGGGCATCATCTTCGTTATTCACATTATAACATTTGTATGACTCTGTAATAAAATAAAGAAAGGACATTGTAGCTCTATTCTTCGATGCTTTCGCACAGCTCCTTCAAGCTGAATGGCTTTAAAAGAACGATTGAAGCCCCCGCTTCCAAAGCCTTTTGCTGAATACTCTGATCAGAGCTTCCGGTGATGGCAATGATTTTCTTTTTCGGGAAATGTTGTTTGATTTGTTTAATAAAAGCCAAGGAAGAACCGGATGACAACAACAAGTCGATCAAAATATAGTCGATTTTCATTCGAATTCGGCATTCTTTAAGGGCTTGGTCGGGATCACTGAATAAGTGACACACTGCCCCGGCGTTTTTCAAAACCAGCTCATACATATGCCGGTTTTCAGGATCGTCTTCCAGAATGAGAATATGTTTTCCCGACAATGAGATCGTATTGGGTTCTTTTTTAACAGGATTTATGAGTGTCTTTTCACCGGGATTTAAAGGTAAAAGAAGGTGAAATTGACTGCCTTTTCCCAATGTGCTTTCAGCCCAAATTGAACCTGATAATTCTTCAGCCAGATCCTTGCAAATACTCAATCCCAATCCTGTACCAGGCTTGTTCATCGTTCTTTCTTCTCTAGAGTATTTCTCAAAAATCATGGTGAGTTTATCTTCCGGAATACCAGGACCCGTATCCGATACCACAACATTTATATACTCTTTGTTTTCAATCCGGCAATCCAAATGAACCTGTCCCTGATCGGTGAATTTGATGGCATTGGAAACCAAATTGTTGATTATTTTTTTCATGGCAGTTCGATCTATGTAGGTGAAAGTAGGAACATTGGCGGCAATTTGAACCGTTAACTTCAACCGTTTTTTCTTTGCCAGTATTTTTAGCCCTTTTATCAAATTATTGATCAGCTCACGAATATTGGTTTTTTGCTCGGTAATGGTATAGTTACCAGAATTGATTTTGGAGAGGGTGATCAAATCCGAAATAATATTCAACAGATAATTGGACTGTTCTTCCATAATGTTGAGAAAATCACTTATCTGTTCATCTTTAATCAGGCTTTGCATGAGCTCAATGTATCCCATAATAACCGTCAAAGGTGTTCTAACATCGTGGGAAATACTGGCAACCAGGTGATCACGGTAGAGGTTTTCTTTCTTTTTGTTGTTCAGCGTGATTCTCATTTCCAAAAAAATGCGAATGGCTTCAGCAATATACTCAAATTCTTCCATTATTTCTTCGTCAAATTGATCCGAATAATCCAAGACATCAAAGCACAAGACCCCAAAATAATCACCAAATGGCTTCAATCTGATTTGTAAGGTCTTGGAAATGTCCTCTTTTATTCCGGACGCTAATATGCTTTCTTTGAGCTGCTGGGGAAACCCATTTGGAAAGTGACCGGAGTTAATGACTTTGACATTGTCTTCAGGGTCCAGAGCGGAGAGGGAATCTTCCAAAGGAATCACCACTGATGAATAATCGGCATGCTCATATCCGATCCCAGCAATATAGTGTTCTCCATCACTTTTTACAATCCAAAATGACGCTTTGTCGATGAAGGGATAAGCGGACATGATTTCAGAGGAAATCTTGTAAAATATACTGGCATCATTTTCATCACTATTCAAGATGTTTAAAATGTTAACAAGTCTTTTAGTATAACCATCGTTAGTTTTCCGCATCGTTAAAACCTTTACTTTCAGATGAGAATTTAATAATTTTTAATACATCAGACATATTATTATATCATATATCATTGACCGCTCCAAATAATCATCTGTTTTTTCTACAACTCAAAAAAAAGCCCCTGTAAAAAACCTCAGGGGCTTTACTATTCATTTGGATTTATTTAAATGATTCCATAAAGGTTTTATACGCCAAATAAGTCTCGTATACATCAGCCTTACTCACAATTTCAAACGGTGAATGCATACCGATGACAGGAACTCCCGCATCTACAACTCTGATACCTTCTTGGGCATAGAATTTTGCAACAGTACCGCCGCCGCCGATGTCAACTTTTCCCATTTCGCCATTTTGCCAGCGTACGCCCTTTTGGTTGAGGAAATTTCGAAGGGAACCTAAGGTTTCAGCATCCGCATCGTTGGCACCGCCTTTTCCTCTGACACCTGTGTATTTGACAAAGGCCATTCCGTATCCGAATTTGGTGGCATTTTTCATCTCATGTACTTCTTTGAAATTGGGATTGACCCCAGGGGCAACATCTGCAGAGAGCATGGTGGATCTTTCAAGAACCACTTCAAGGGGTTGATCGAGTTTATAAATCACATTAACGGCGTTAAGGACTTTTTTCCAAAAATGGCATTTGGCTCCCGTACTGCCGTCACTACCAATTTCTTCTTTGTCCAGAAGCAGTACGCAAGCGGTCTTATCCGTTTTTTCCGCATCAATGATTGCCCGAAGGCCGGTATAAGAACAAACCCTGTCGTCATGGCCGTAAGCTCCCAACATGCTTCTGTCCAATCCTACATCCCTTGGTTTTTGCGTTGGAACGATTTCTATCTCTGCGGAAAACAAATCTTCTTCGGTGATGCCGTATTTCTCGTTTAATAAATTCAGAATGTTTAACAATACGGGCTCTTGTGCCTTGTCTTCTTTGTTGTAGGTAATGGCTCTGTTGCCTAAGATGAGGTTTAATTTATTGGCATCAAAGGCTTCGTTGACGTCTCCCTTTTTTCGGTCAAGATGCGGCAACAAATCGGAAATAACAAAGATGGGATCGTTTTCGTCGAATCCGATTCTGATATCTACAATTTCTCCATTGCCTTTGACGACAACGCCATCCAACGCTAGGGGAATGTTGTACCACTGATATTTTTTGATTCCTCCATAATAATGGGTTGATGCCATTGCGAATTCACAATCTTCATAAAGGGGTGTTGTTTTAAAGTCAATTCTTGGAGAATCAACATGAGCCGCTACCATGTTCATGCCATCTTTTAGATCATCTGTGAATCTAAAAAATGCGGCGGCTTTTCCACGATGGTTCACGTACACTTTCGTTCCGGCCAATTTCTTTGGCGGCTTTTTAAGGAACTGTTCATAGTCAATAAAACCGTTTGCCTGGGCCAACTGAATGGCTTCATTGATCGATCGTCTTTCAGTTGTGGATTCTTCAAGGAATTTTGCGTATTGGCCGTTAAAGGCATCAATGGTTTGACTATCTCTTTCAGCCCATACGTTTTTAGGTTGTCTTCTTAGTTTTTCTTGCATTTTTTCATACTTGTTCTTTGTTGCCATCCTATTCTCACCTCATATAAAAAATATTGATCTATCAATTAGTAAAACGAACCTTTAGGTTAAAAATAAAGGCGACACCAGCCGCCCTTATATTGAAATATTGTAAAACGGATTATGCACTGTTCGCATTGTGGGTTGAAAATTATTCAACGGTTATTGCGTTTACAGGGCATGAGCTTGCTGCATCTTCAGCGCATGATTCATCTGTTTCAGGTGCAATGACTTCTGCCTTTCCATCGTCGGCCATTACGAAGACGCTTGGGCAAAGGCTTTCACAGACACCACAACCGATACATATGTCCTTATCAAGCGTTACTTTTGCCATTCAAAAACACCTCCATCTTTTTCATATGATTTATCAACCTGGATTATTATATCATAAAGTCGTTGTACTGGCTTCTTATTTTCACTATTTTTAGTCACACCGATTCTCTATGCTATAATATCGCAAAAGAAAATACTGTGGAGGTTAACAATGGCAGAACTTGAAAAGCATTATGATCCAAAAGACATCGAAAAAAAATGGTATGAACGATGGGAAAAATCTGGTGATTTTAAACCAACCGGGCATGGTAAGCCTTATGTAATCGTCATTCCACCTCCAAATATCACAGCCAGGCTCCATATGGGACACGGGCTGAACTTGACACTGCAAGATATTTCAATACGCTTTCAACGGATGATGGGGAAGGATACCCTCTGGGTTGCCGGAGAAGATCATGCGGGTATCGCCACACAAAACGTCGTTGAAAAAAAACTGAAAGAAGAAGGCAAGACAAAAAATGACCTGGGAAGGCCATTATTCATAGAAAAAACATGGCAATGGGCTGATGAATATAGAGGACACATCCGAGATCAGATCAGAACCATCGGATGTTCTGTGGATTGGTCCAGAGATCGCTTCACATTGGATGAGGGCTTGAACAAAGCGGTGAGAAAGGTGTTTGTTGCCCTTTATGAAAAAGGGTTGATTTATCGGGGAAAATATATCGTTAACTGGTGTCCCAGATGTAATACCGTCCTGTCTGATGAGGAAGTGGAACACGTAGATGAAAAGTCCAGCCTTTGGCATTTCAACTACCCTCTAAAAGAGAATGGCGGCTATGTGACCATCGCCACTACGAGACCGGAAACCATGCTGGGCGATACAGCTGTAGCAGTTAACCCATCCGATGAACGGTATAAACATATGATCGGAAAAACGTTGATTTTACCCATTGTCAACCGGGAAATTCCGATCATTGCCGATCAGTATGTGGACAAGGAATTTGGCACGGGAGCAGTGAAGGTGACCCCTGCCCATGACCCCAATGACTATCAAATGGGAATCAGGCACAATCTTGAATTTATTGAAGTGATAGATGAAAATGCCATTATGAACGAAAATGCCGGTATCTATCAGGGGCTTGATATCAAAGAGGCCAGAAAAAGGGTTGTCGAAGAAATCGAACGTTTGGGGCTGCTTGAAAAGATCGAAGATTATACCCATTCCGTCGGCCATTGCTATCGATGTGACACCACCATTGATCCCAGATTATCCGATCAATGGTTTGTTAAAATGGGACCTTTGGCAAAAAAAGCGATCGAAGTTGTGGAAAATGACCGGGTGAAATTCTATCCAGACAGATGGAAAAAAGTGTACCTCAACTGGATGTACGAAGTTCACGACTGGTGCATTTCCAGACAACTTTGGTGGGGTCACGCCATCCCGGTATGGTATTGTGAAAACTGCGGTCATATCATCGTCAGCGAAACGGACCCCTCATCGTGCCCTGCGTGCGGTTCAGATCACTTGAGACAGGATGAAGACGTTTTGGACACCTGGTTTTCCTCTGCTTTATGGCCATTTTCTACACTTGGATGGCCTGAACAAACCCAGGATCTTGAAAAATACTATCCCACCAGCACATTGGTAACAGGATTTGACATCATTTTCTTTTGGGTAGCCAGAATGATCACCATGGGTATGGAATTTATGGAAGAGGTTCCCTTTCACCATGTTTATATCAATCAGCTGATTCGAGACAAAAAGGGAAGAAAGATGAGTAAGTCGCTTGGAAACGGTATCGATCCCATTGAAGTCGTTGAAGAATATGGCGCTGATGCCATGCGCTTTACCCTATCCATTTTGGCAGGCCAAGGGCGGGACATCAATTTGGATGTTAAAAATATTCTGAATTATAAACACTTTGCCAACAAGATTTGGAATGCTTCTCGCTTCTCGTTGATGAATATCGATCAAACGACTGTTACAGATGCTTACAAAAAAGACGACCTTGCTTTGTCAGATCGCTGGATACTCTATCGTTTGAATGAAACCGTTCGATCAGTTACACAAGGCCTTGAAGGTTATGATTACAATTTATCCTCCAAATCTATTTTTGAATTCTTCTGGAATGAATTCTGCGACTGGTATATTGAATCCATTAAACCGGTTTTATATCAACCAGAATATGCGGGCCGTAAGCAAAACACTCAATCGGTATTGATACACGTTTTGGACAAGAGCTTAAGGCTGTTGCATCCCTTTATGCCCTTTATCACCGAAGAAATATGGCAAATGCTTCCCATTAACAAAGAAAAGGAACATCTGATGATTTCAAAATGGCCTGAATATGAACAAATGAAGGATTTCGAAAAAGATGCAAACGCTTTTGCAAACCTGATGGAAGTTGTCAGAGGAATCCGAAATGTCCGATCAGAACTGCAAATCCCTCCTTATGACAAAATCGATATCAGTTGCATTTACAAAGACACCAAACCTTTCACAATTGAGGAGACATTATATATTCAAGCGTTGGCTTCGGTCAATGAAATACATCAGGCATCTGAAAAACCATCAAGAAGTTCAACAGCACTGGTTAGCCCAATATTGGATGTATATTGTCATTTATCTGGTACAATAGATTTAGAAGAAGAAAAAGTCAGACTCGCTAAAAAAATAGAGAAGGCAGAAACGGATGTCAAACATGCCGAAAAGAAACTCTCCAATGAGAAATTCATTAAAAATGCCGACGAAGCAGTCATCGAAGAAACGAAAGAAAAGCATCGGGAGGCAATGATGACTTTGGAAAGATTGCGGATGTTAATGAGTGATTTTGAGGGATGAGCGGTCAACTAACAATCATCGGAACACCGATAGGTCATTTCGGTGACTGTTCACCACGTGTTCTGGAAGCCTTAAAAAATTCTGATACCATCCTTGCCGAAGATACCAGAAGAACCATGGTTCTTCTGAATCATTTTCAGCTGGGAAAAAAAGAGCTGATTTCTTTTTCTCAACAAAAAGAGAGGACTAAATCGGCAATGATCATAGAAAAGTTGAAATCCGGAGAGCAGGTCGCATTGGTTTCTGATGCCGGAATGCCTTGTGTTTCTGATCCAGGTTCCTATTTGGTCGAAGCTTGCTATGCGCACGAAATTGACGTTGACGTGATTCCGGGGCCAAGCGCTTTTGTTTTAGCTTATGCTGCATCGGGGTTTGGCGGCTCATTCATATTTGAAGGTTTTTTGGGGCGTGATAAAAAACTTCGTCGATACCTTAGAACCTTAATTGGAGAAAAACGAAACGTGATTTTTTACGAATCGCCTTTTCGTCTTAATAAGTGTTTAACGGATATTTTCAACATCCTTGGGGATCGTGAAATTTTTATCGCCAGGGAAATGACAAAACTGCATCAGGAGTTTTATAGGGGTAAATGTTCTCAAGCTCTTATGAAATTCAAAGATGAAGTAAAAGGGGAATTGACCGTCATTATAAGGGGAGATGTCAATAATGGAGAAGTTTGAAGAACTCGAAAAGCTGATGAGAAAGATATCCGCTTGGATTAAAGCAGAAGGTCGCATGGCATTAAAAGAAGGCAAGAATGAAATAACCCCCGCACAATTTGATGTTTTACAAAGTATCTATTGGCATGAGAATTTAACCATGACAAGCATCAGCAAGCGTTTGGGTGTTGCCAAAAGTACCGTTACGGGTCTGGTTAACAAACTAAAAGATGAAAAATTGGTTGATTACAAAATTTCAGAGGAAGATCGGCGTGTCAGGCGTTTAAAAATTACAGATCATGGAGAAGAAGTGATCAAAGAAGTGATTAAAAGAAGGATCAAGTTTGTTGAAAAGATGTTTTCAACCATTGATCCCTATCTGGTGGACGAGTTTAGACAAGTATTGAGAATCGTCGTTAAAACGTGCGATGAAAGAAAAATTTGAAAAAACCATATACTTTATTAAGGAGGACTACAATCGATGAAATTAAAAGAAGGCAAGATCGTTGCAGGCGTTTCTGCAAGACATTTACATTTATCTGAAGCAGATCTGAAGGTGCTTTTTGGTGAGAATGCGCAATTAACCCCTATCAAAGATTTGGGACAACCCGGTCAATTTGCCAGTGATGAAAAAGTCAAGGTAATGGGTCCAAAGGGAGAATTTGAATCTGTGAGAGTATTGGGTCCTGTCAGAAGTGATACACAGGTTGAAGTTAGCTTAACGGACGCCTATAAACTTGGTGTTGTTCCACCGGTTAGAGATTCGGGTGACATTGAGGGAACTCCAGGTGTCACTTTGATTGGCCCTGCAGGAGAGGTAATTCTTGAAAAAGGTCTCATTCTGGCCAAAAGACACATTCACATGACACCTGAAGATGCGCAATTCTTTGACGTGAAAGACAAAGACATTGTCTCTGTTTTATGTGACACACAGGGTAGAAAGACCATCTTTCAGGACGTGTTAATTCGAGTCAGCCCGAAATACGCATTGGAGTTTCATGTGGATACAGATGAAGCCAATGCCAGTTTTTTGAAAACGGGTGATGAAGTACAAATTATTAAAGAATTATAAACTGATAAAAATCAATAATCGGGAGCCGGTTACCACGGGTTCCCGATTTTCATTGAGGGTAAAAAAGGGGTTCAGCATGATTGATCAAGGGTTATACCAACAGTTTCTAGATTTACTGGAAGAAGAAAGCATCAAACAAAACCTGATCAGGTATCAAACCAGGGAAGAACTTGTCAAAAAGCATTTGGATGATTCGTTATTGCCTTTTAATGGCAATAAGATTCAACCTTTGACCGGTTCAATTTTGGATATCGGTTCAGGTGGAGGATTTCCGGCAATCCCATTGGCAATCACCTTTCCAAATGCATCTTTTACTCTCATAGAAAGTGAAGGCAAAAAAGCCGAATTTTTAAAAAAGGTCGCTTTGAATCTACATTTATCCAATGTATCCGTTATCAATCAACGGGTGGAAGATTATTCAAGAGTAAACCGTGAATGCTACGACTTCTGTACTTTGAGGGCTGTTGCAGCTACAAGAATATCACTGGAGTATGCCGCTCCAGCTTTGAAAGTTGGGGGGGAAGTCTTATTATACAAAGGTCCTCTTTTTGATCATGAGTTGAAAGAATCAAAAAATGCAATGAGCTTACTCGGTTTACTTTTTGAAAAAAATATCCGATATGAGTATATATACAATAACGAAGTGTTTACGCCGATACTTGCTGTTTTTAAAAAGGAAAAGGAAACACCTTCAAATTATCCGCGCCGAACGGGAATGCCAAAAAAACATCCCCTATAACACAGCTTTTTAAAAAAGCAAGAAAGAAAGGAATATAAAATGATCAAATATCTTGTAAAAGTAATTATCTCGGCAATCCTTATTGTAATCATTTCTGAAATCAGTAAAAGAACCTCTTTTTGGGGAGGATTAATTGCCTCCTTGCCAATCACCTCTTTGTTAGCGATTATTTGGCTATATATGGATACAGGGAACCGTCAAAAAGTTTCAGATTTATCACTGAATATTTTTTGGTTTGTACTTCCCTCTTTATTATTTTTTGTAACGTTGCCTTTTTTTATCTCAAAACTTGGCTGGAACGTTTATTTCTCTATTGCTTTATCATCAGGCATTACAATGTTTGGATATTTTATAATGGCTACTATTTTATCAAAATTTGGCATAAAAATATAATTAACGTCTGTTGAAAAACGAAATTCCTCCAGTAGCTGGCCTTAAGATCAGTCCAAGCACCTAAACAGACAAAAATACGCTGTAAAACTTTATTAGTAAGGACCTTGAGTTCTTCAGCAACCCCTAATTCGTCCTAAACAAAGAAACCTGTGACCTCATGTCCTCTGACATCGTTTTCAACGATTCCACCGTATCGTATAGTTTTTTGGTCATTTCTTCTTGACCTTCAATATAACGGTTCATATCATTCATTTCTTCCATTACCTCAAAAACGGCCTTGCCAACTGTATCTGTTGACTGAGCCATTTCCTGCAAAGACTCCGTTTGCTGCTGAACACTACCCGAAACATTCTCAATATTTTCCAGTACTGCTTGTATTTCCTTCATGATATTTTTAAACTGATCTTGTAATTGAACCATATCTTTTGATGCCGATTCAACAGAGATATTGGAATTTTTCATGAGTTTATCAGTGGATTCGATGCCTTTTCTGATTTCTGTCAGGTTTTCACTTATTCTTTGAGTTGAATTCTGACTTTCCTCTGCAAGCTTACGGATTTCATCGGCGACAACAGCAAATCCCTTACCGGCTTCTCCTGCCCTTGCTGCTTCTATTGCCGCATTAAGTGCTAACAGATTGGTTTGCTCCGCAATGGATGAAATAACTCCCACGATGTCTCCGATGCTTTGCGCTTGATCATTCAAACCATCTATCATTTTTGCCATAGTTGCGGTGTTGTCTTTGACATTAGTCATATCGCTTACGAGTTCTTCTACAAATTGTTCTCCTTTTAGAGTCATTTCCACCGCTTTTTCGGTGCGGTTTTTCAATTCTGTTGATGCATTTGAAACATTTTGGGCACTGCTGGCGATTTCTTCCACACCGGAAGTTAACTCCTCGGAGGAAGTTGAGATGTCTTCTATCTTTTTAAAAACATCCTCTCTTTGCTGAACAAATGTACTGATCCCTTCTTGCTGAATTTTGGAAGAAGTATTGATATCATCTGACAGGTTGTTGATTTGTTCTGATGAGGTCTTTATCTCATCGATGGTATGAACTAATTGATCGACCGTTTCATCAAGAGCACGTCCAACCTGGTTGATCTCATCAGTACCTGATGACACGAATCGCTTTGTCAAATCCCCTTTTCCAAGGCTCTTTACATTTTCTTTTAGTGTTTTCAAAGGCTTTAACAAACTTCGTAAAAGGAAGAACAAAATGATAATGATAGCAGCCAGGAATATCAGATAATACAAAGATTGTTTTAGAAAAGTATTAGCTGCTTTGGTTTGAACGTCGTTAATGTAAACCCCCGTGCCATACCACCAACCCCATGGTTTATAACTGCTGATATAAGATCTCTTGGGTTCTACCTGATTGGTATTGGAGTTCAACCAATAATAAGTATAATAACCATGCCCTTTGCTTTTTGCTATGGCCAGCAATTCACGTTGAACGTAATGGCCTTCTTCATCTTGAACATCCAAGAATTTTCCACGTTCATGGCTTTGAAAAGGAATGGCAACCTTGTTCTCCATGGTATAGCCAAAAATATAATTTTCCCCTTCGAAATGCATTTTGTTGATCACTTCTCCAGCCATAAACTGAGCCTGTTCGTTATCCATCTTGCCATCCTGAACTTGTTGAGCATAATATTGAATGACCCCTTCGGTGAAATCAACAATATCTTTAACCCCTTTTTCTCTTTCAGTCAGGAGACTATTGTAAATAGTTTGATATTGCGTCCACAGTGAGAAAACAGAAAAGGCTATAATGAGGATCAGTACCGGTAAGATGATTTTCAAAAAAAGGCTTTTAGTAAACCAATTCATACCCAACTTCATGAGATCACCCCTTAAGCGGTTTGTTTTAAGAAAATTAACAGTATTTTATTATACCAGATAAACCATTCTGTTTATCATCGTCAAATCATTTGCTATAATGACAAAGCACCATCATCATTGGCTAAATCTTAAAAAGGAACCCTTGGAGGTCAGTAATGGAACAAAAAACGAAAAAAACTGCCCTTTGGACATTCAGCGGTTAAAGTGGTATTGGTTGATTCCAACCGTTATTGTGATTATTTGTTATTCTGCTTTGAAGATTGCTGAAGGCCATATGCTTGCTCATTTAATCAACAGTATTGTGCAACAAATTAAAGTCAACTGATGCATACGATTTATTTGACAGTTGGTGTATTCATCAGTTCTGTCTGTTCAATTTTCCTTTGGTAATATCTTGCGATCCAGTTTTCTGATTGATTATGCACCGTTCTGCTAAGGAAGATTTCAAATAGGATTGCCAAAGCGACTGACCAAACCATGCATCAATACCATTCCGGCGATTTAATCTCCCGTATGTCAAATGATTTCATTCTTTTGCAGGAAATGCTTCAAAAGGATCTTTTTCAGCTTTTTAGCGGAATAGCCACCGCTATCTTTGCATTGATTTATCTGTTCTCAAATAATTGGCTGCTCACTGTTGTCGTTTTAGCATCCTTACCTCTTATTGGGATTCTGTCAGTTGTCCTCAGTGCCCCGGTTGAAAAATATACCCATGATGCTCAGAAAAGCCTTTCTTGTATCAACAAAGAGGCCAAAGAAAGCATTTCAGGGTCAGAAATTATTCGGGTTTTTAATATGCAACCTTTCTTTCTCGATCGATTTAAATCCTTCCAGAAAGCTCGGGTTACTCATTCGAAAAAAATGGTAAAACAATCGATTCTATTAATGGTTTTTGGTATGCTCATCGCTTTTGTACCAATTCTGATTGTTTTTGGCTTCGGGGGTTATTTGGTTTTACAGGGACAAATTACCGTCGGTTTGTTATTTGCCTTCATTCAATTACTGAACTATATTGCTTTTCCTCTACAGGAATTACCCCTTCTGTTGGGGAAGATAAAATCTTCAATAGCAGGAGGCAAAAGACTTATTTCACTTCTTTCTATCGAAGTAGAAAGAGAAGACGGAATCAGTGGAACGGTTGCAGGTGATGAATTAATCCGTTTTGAACACGTTTTTTTCCGCTATCCGGATCAAAAAGATTGGGCTTTAGAAGACGTCAGCTTTTCAATAAGAAAAGGAGAGCGAATTGCTTTTTCAGGTACTAGCGGATGCGGAAAATCAACTGTATTTAAGCTGATTTTAGGCGATTATTCTCCCCAAAAAGGCAAATTGGTTGTTGGTGATCACGAACTTGGGGAATTGAATCTTCAATCGTTAAGAAATAAAATGGCCGTTGTCATTCAAGAACCCTTTTTGCTAGATACTTCTTTAAAGGAGAACATCAAACTTGGCAATTTGGATGCTCCTGACCAGCTGATGGAAGAAGGCATGTCCCAGGGGCGAATTATTATCGTTGTTCAGCAATGATGTTGAATGGATAGTTTATCAACCTTGTTGCGTGAATCATCATTTTTCAATCATTGGAGAATATAGTATAATGAGACAATACTTGATGAGAATGACTCACAGATAGAATGATGAAGGAAAAAAGGCACTATAAGGAGGGTATAAGTGAAAACAGGACAATCGGTTTTTTTAGAAGCAAAACGCTCTTTGCTGAAAGAGTTGATCAGTAACCTTGAATCTGATTTTCCCTATGTGAGCGTTTTGGGTACAGATGTTAAGGGAAAGCAATACAACGTGATGACAACTGGTGTTAAAATCAACGATTCCATGTGGTCGGAAAGGGGATTCGTTCTCAGGCTTCATGATGGAAAAGGGTATTTTGAGTTCTCTTTCAATACAATTGAAGGCGATTCAGTTGAGGAGCTTTACCAAGAAATAAAGGAAAGGGCAATGATGTTCAGGGAATTAACTAAAAGCCAGAAAATCCAACAGGTATCTGCTCCAATTCCTGATGAGAAAGAAGAATCAGTCAATTTTGAAGATGAAGTGAATCTTGCTCTGGACCATCAAACACCCGGAGAAATCATCGAACGATTAACCGGGATGAAAAATCTGGCTCATGAATTATCCGATGAGGTCATTAACGTCATGGCGCTGATGGAAAATGTTCAAGTTCATAAGCTGTTCTTATCCGGTAAAAAGGAACTTTGTCAATCATATATATGGTCACAGGGCTATTTGTATGTGCTGGCAAGGCGGGACAATAAGACCAAATACAGCATAAAAGGTTTTTCCGGTTTAAAAGGATTGGAAATATTAGATGAGATGGATGGTCATATCAACGAACTGGTGAATAATGCCCTTTTGCTGTTATCCGCTGAAAAAATAGAACCAGGGGTTTACGATGTGATTTGTTCGCCAAGCGTATCGGGTTTGATTGCACATGAGGCTTTTGGCCATGGTGTGGAAATGGACATGTTCGTGAAAGGACGTGCAAAAGCTGTAGAATACCTGAATAAACCGGTAGCTTCAGAGTTGGTGAGTATGCATGATGGCGCAGCAGGTGTCAGAGAGGTATCTTCATATGCCTTTGATGACGAAGGAACATTGGCATCTGACACACTTGTTATCGAAAAAGGCATTTTAAAGAGAGGGATTTCTGATATTTGTTCCGCTTCGATCTTGAAAACGCAACCAACGGGTAACGGTAAAAGAGAGTCTTTTGAAAGGAAAGCTTATGCCAGAATGACCAACACCTATTTTTCTCCAGGCTCAGACAAACTTGAAGATATGATCGCATCCATTGACTACGGATTTTTATTGGAGGACTATTACAGCGGTATGGAAGACCCCAAGAACTGGGGCATACAATGTCTTATTGCTTACGGCAAGGAAATAAAAAACGGCCAATTCACAGGTAAAATTGTCTCACCGGTTATGATGACCGGATATGTTCCTAGCCTTTTAAAATCAATTTCTATGGTCTCTGATGATTTTGAACTATCGGGAACAGGAGCTTGCGGGAAAGGCCATAAAGAGTTTGCAAAAGTTTCAGCCGGTGGTCCTTACATAAAGGCAAAAGCGAGGTTAGGATAATGATTAAAAAAATAATCGACCAATTGAATGCTTCCGGGGCAACCGGCTGGAAACTGACTGAAACGGTTGTCGACAGCCAGGAATACTTCTTCGTGAAGGATAAAATGGATATCGGAAGGGCAAAGAAAGTACAACATTATGAAGCTACCGTATATGTTGATTTCTCTGAAGGCTCTGAAAAGTACCGGGGAAGTTCTTCGTTAACCCTTTCGCCCCTGTTAAATGCCAATGAATTAGAAGAAGCCATCGACGGAGCAGTATTTGCAGCCGGTTTTGTTAAAAACCCTTGGTACCCGATTACTGAAGCCTATTCTAAAGATTTCCCGTTTGAAAAGATTGATCTGAAAAAGCAAGTTAAGCAAACGTTGGCCGCTATTGTCAACGCACAAAGCAACACGAATGCCTGGGTGAATTCATCAGAATTGTTTGTCAGTGAGATTCAAACGAGAATTCTGAACTCAAATGGGCTGGACTGTTCCTTTTCCAAATATCAGACCTATTTGGAAACCATCGTTTCTGCCGCCGGCAAAGAAGAGGTAGAGCTGTATGACGATTATCAATTATCTGTTCCTAACAGTGAATTAATCGGCAATAGAATCTCGGACTTGTTAACGATGGTCAGTGAAAGATCAATTGCTCAGGCTACACCATCTCTGAAGAAAATTCCCGTTTTATTGACCGGTGAACCGGTAAAAGAATTCCTGAGGTACTATTTGCAGCAAGCAAATGCACAAATGAAGTACGATAAAATTTCAGAAGTCGAAATTGGGAAATCCGTTCAGGGAAAAGAATCTGGGGATTCTATTTCCTTAGATATAGTCAGCCAGTTAGAAAACGCCTATTACGGAGCTCCCGTTGATGATGACGGCTTTTTGATCCGTTCTCAAAGGATTATTGAAAACGGCTTGCTGAAAAATTATTGGGGTGATATACGCTACAGTCACTATTTAGGGGTGGAGCCTACCGGTTCTGCTGAAAACTTCAAGGTCTTCCCTGGAAAAGCAAGTGTTGAAGAGCTTCGCAACCAGCCTCACTTAGAAGTATCCCACTTCTCCGCAGTGGATGCCGATATGACAACGGGTGATTTTGGCGGTGAAATCAGATTGGGATGGGTTGCTGACGGCAACAAAAGGACGCCTGTTTCCGGGGGATCGGTTACCGGAAACATTCGTGAAATTACTTCCATCAAATTATCCAATGAAGTTCACTTGGAGGGAGACTATTTCGGACCCCGTTCCATCCTAATAGAGGGATTTTCTATTGCAGGAGAATAAAGGATTTTTTTAATCAAGATCATTATTGTTCATCCATGAGGGTATCAATAACCGTATTGATCATCCTCACCAATAAAGACAGATCCATACTGGATCTAAGAGGATGCTCAAGACATTGCTCCGGAAGAAATGGAATATGAATAAAACCGGACTTTGTTTTGAGCCCTTTTTCTTTGATATAGTCCAAAGCATTGTACATCACATAATTGCAGATATAAGTTCCGGCCGAATAGGAAACATTCACCGGTATTCCTTCATTTTTAAGATTTTTTTCCAGCCTTCTGATCGGAAGAGCCGACCAGTATGCAACCGGTCCTTTTGCATTGATAATCATATCTTTTGGCTGATCTCCGTTATTATCAGGTATCCTTGCATCCACTATATTAATGGCAATTCTTTCAAGGGCAACCTGAGAAATTCTACCGCTAAGTCCGAAACTCACCAGATAATCGGGTTGAATTGATTCAAGTGCTTTTTTTACCTTTTCTCCGGCTTCTTTAACGGTTACCGGTAGTAAAAGGGTCTGTAAATGGCACTGAAGCCGTTTACGATCCATGTGTTTTAACAATTCTTCTGAAGGATTGATCTTTTCTTTGTCGAAAGGTTCAAATCCGGTGATCATGATTTTTTTCATTCGTTCCTCCTAATTCATTGGAAATTCTTTTCTCAACTGAATAACCATTTTCATGTCCAGTGACGCATTTTCAATCGATTGGAGCGAGCGAACAATGACTTTACCCATCGGATCCACTACCATCGAATGGCCGTTGTACTTGTCCCCGGTTCTGTTCACGCCAATTATCCAGGCCTGATTCTCGATTGCTCTGGCGATTAACAACGCTTCCCAATGTTGGATACGCTTAATTGGCCAATTTGCTGGAATGATATAAAGAGAGGGTTTTTCCTTTTTGCTATCAAACAGTTCGGGAAATCTCAATCCAAAACAAATAATGATTCTCGCAGGAACCCCTCCAAGCTCAAAATCCATCGTCTCCTGAGCTGGCGTAATATGAATATTTTCATTTGCGTAGGTAAATGTCTTCCTTTTTCGCTGCGTGATCAGAAGCGAGCCATCTGGCCCTGCGATGGAATAGGCATTGTAGATCTTTTGATTCAATTGTTCAAAATATCCAAAACCGATAAACAAACCATATTGTTGAGCAACACACTTAATTTCTTCAATTTTCTCCTTGTTTACACACTTTACACCTTTTTCAAAATCCTCCGGGAAACCTTGAAGAGATAACTCCGGTGTCAGGAGTATTTTTGAGAATTTCTGGTTATTGATTTCTTCTGCAAATTCTTTGATCTTCTCGACATTCTTTTTCTCATCATCTTGAACAATTTCCTGAGTCAGAAAACTTACAATCATGAACTTTCTCCCAATAAAAAAAAGAGATCAATCCGTTCACGAATCAATCTCCTTTTGTATAATTACAAGCCGCTTATATTATACCAAAAAACTATCTACATATCAAATGATTCAGGTTTTCCTTTCAATCAAATGCTTTTTGAACCAGAAAACGTGTCCTGATGCTCTTATGGATAAATACCTCTTAGTCTTGTAGCCTGTGCAACTCTTTCGATGGCGTTGACATATGCGGCAGTTCTCATATCAATTTTGTATTTTTCTCCCGTTTCCACGACACCACAAAATGCCTTTTTCATGATTCGGTTAAGGGCTTTTCTGACATCGTCCAATTCCCAGAAGAACCATTGCAGACTTTGTACCCATTCAAAATAAGATACGGTTACACCACCGGCGTTTGCAACAAAGTCAGGAACAATAATAATGTCTTTTTTCAGGAGGATGTCTTCACCGTCAGGATCGATAGGACCGTTAGCAGCTTCAACAATGATCTTTGCCCTTACCTTATCCGCATTTTCAGCTGTGATGACATTTTCCAAAGCGGCTGGAATCAACAAGTCCACGTCTAATTCAAGCAGCTCTTCATTGCTCATTTTCTTTTCTGCGCCGTTGTATCCTTCAAGTGTTCCATTCTCCTGGACATAAGCCATCATTTCAGCTGTGTTTAACCCATTTGAACTGTAATAGCCGCCGGAAATATCGCTTACGGCTACGACTTTGCTCTTCATTTCATCTTCAATAAGAGTTGCCGCATAGCTTCCTACATTTCCAAAACCCTGAATAGCGACGGTGATATCTTTTATATCTTTGTTGAAGGTGCCTTTTTCGTTGAGATACTTGACAATTTCTTCAGCGCAAATTCGAACACCTCGACCGGTTGCTTCTGTTCTTCCCACAGAACCACCTATTTCAAGTGGCTTTCCGGTTACAACACCCAAAACTGAGTGTCCCATGTTCATACTGTAGGTATCCATATACCAGGCCATGATCTGGCCGTTTGTGTTGACATCAGGTGCGGGAATATCCTTGTTTTCTCCAACAATCACTTGAATTTCGGAGAAAAATCTTCTAGAAAGTCTTTCAATTTCTGTTATAGAAAGAAGTGAAGGGTCAACTTGAACGCCACCTTTTCCTCCGCCGTAAGGAATACCTACGACTGCAGATTTCCATGTCATCCAGAAAGCCAATGCCTTCACTTCATCTAAAGAAACGTTCTGATGATATCTGATACCGCCTTTTGCGGGTCCAAGAGCAATGTTATGCTGTACCCTGTGGCCTGTAAACACTCTTGCAGAACCGTCATCCATTCTGACAGGAAAATTCACAGTCAGTTCTCTTTTGGGCTTTGAAAGAACTTCTCTCATGCTGGAATCAAGGTTCATGACATCTGCTGCTTTTGTAAATTGTTTTACCGCATTTTCGAATAAACTCAATTGTGTTCCCTCCTCTAATCTGTTGTGGATTCTATACTCTTACACTTCTATTTAAACATATGTTATTTATTTCGCAAAGTGGATAAATAAGCAATTTGACCTGATTTTGTCTGATTAGAGTAAAAAAGATGATTTATACTCTTTTTATCTAAAGTATATTACCCTTTATAAGCAAATTGACAGTTTTCCCCTTTTATGGTAACATTCGTTACGTAACAAACGTTTTTTAGGAGAATGATGAGATGGCTCGAAAGATTCATTATAGTAGAACCGAAATCTTGGATTCGGCTTTAAAACTTTTAAGAGAAAAAGGAAAGACGGCATTAACGGCACGAAACATTGCTCATAAAACGGGCTGTTCAACACATCCTATCTATTCTGAATTTGTATCTTTGAAGGGTTTAAAAAAGGCATTGTATCATCATGCCTACGATTTTTTTATCACAAACATAACAACTAAAAATTCACCGGAAAATTTTTTAGATATTGGGGTGAATTATGTTCAATTTTCTAAATTAGAAAAAAATATTTTTTCATTCCTTTTTTTTAACAAAGACTTCTCTATGGATATAAATCGTTTGGAGATAATTGACGAAAAAATAATTAATATAATAAAAAAAGATAAATATGTGCAAAGTAATGCAGTGAAAGACTATGATCAAGTCTTTTTCAATCTATGGATTTTTGCTCACGGCTTGGCGGCATTAATCTGGGAATCTAGTACGGATTATAATGAACACGAAATTAGAAGGATTTTAAAAACGACGGGAAAAACAATTATTCAAGGATTAATGAATGAAATACCGGTTGCTGATTAAATAACATGGAGGTGTTTTATGTCGGTCAATATATTGACAGTGCGCAATCTTAAGAAATATTATCCAACTGTGAAAGCGGTGGATGATATCAGTTTTGATATCGAAAAGGGAACCGTTTATACTCTTTTAGGCCCTAATGGTGCTGGGAAAACGACCACTTTGGAGATTATCGAAGGCATCAAAAAAGCAGATGACGGAAGGATTATCTTCTTCGGAGAGGAAATGAAACACGTTTCAGATGAAGCCAAGCAAAAGATAGGCGTTTCATTGCAATCAACCAACTTTATTCCTCACTTGAAAGTGAAAGAGGTTTTTGAATTATTTGCCTCATTTTTCAAAAAAAGCCTGCCCGTAGAGCAAATCCTGGGGTTTGTCTCTTTGGAGGAAAAGAAGAACGACCTGGTAGAAAAACTCTCAGGGGGTCAAAAACAGAGGGTCGCCATCGGGTGTGCTTTAATCAACGATCCGGAGATGATCTTTTTGGATGAACCCACAACAGGGCTTGATCCTCAAGCAAGGAGAAACATATGGGGAATCATCGAACATTTGAGAAAGCAGGGGAAGACCGTTTTTCTGACAACCCATTATATGGAAGAAGCCCAAAAATTATCCGATATGGTTTGCATCATGGATCACGGAAAGATTATCGCCATGGATACACCTGCCGGCCATATCAAAAAATTGGGCGAGTTGAACTATGTAGAGTTTTCAGCGGTACTGGACACCTCAGAAATCAGTGAGCTCAATTCTTGGGATGTGGAGGAAGTGGAAATAGAAGGGGAAAAAATCATCATTCCCACCAAATCACTGCATGTGGTTCTTGAGAAACTACTCTCATGGGCTAAAATGAAAGGACTTGATTTAAACGATATTAGTGTCAGACAACCGAATCTTGAAGATGTTTTCCTCTCCCTTACCGGAAGGAGGTTAAGAGACTGATGAGGAATCAACTCTTTAAAAGCCTTGTTATAAGTGGTTTAAGGGAGAAGGAAACTATTTTTTGGATCCTGCTTTTCCCCTTGATTGTTTTTACCATCATGGTCTTGATCTTTTCCAATATGACCGGTGAGGATTTGAACTTTAAAATGTCTATCATTGACGATTCAGGAGATGGTTTGGGAAGCACTATCATTCATCAGGTGTTTGATGGTATCAGTCAATCACAAACTTCCGATAAAGATCCCTTATACACCATTGTGGATGTAAAAACTAAAGAAGAGGCACTATCTTTATTAAAAGAACAACACATTGACATCATCGTGGAAATTCCGGAGGATTTTAATCAAAATTTTAATCAAGTCGTTTTCTTCTCAAAGATTTCGCAGATCAATGCTGAAAGCAATCCTCAAATTATGATAGAAAGAGTCCCCTTGAGAAGTCTGTCAAAACTGGCAAGTGATGTTATGGAACAAATATTATCACAAGTGAATTTAGAGGCCGCCAAAAGAATGAATGTCAAGATTAATGAAGCAAATATCACTTCTGAAATCGTTGGGCAAACTCAAACCTTTAATTATGCTGATTATTTTTTTGCGGGTGTCTTGATCATGGCGTTTTTCAGTGCGGGTTTTTTTAATATGGGTATAAATATGGCCCATTATAGAAGAACCGGTGTTTTCAAACGTCTGGCTTGTACACCGATCAAAAACAGCACATTGTTATCAGCAACCATCATGTCCAATCTGGTGTTTATGATTATTTCATTCATCCTGATGTTAATCTATGCCAAATTGTTTTACAACGTGACTTGGGCAGTTTTTTATCCTGAATCAATCCTTTTCATGGTAGTTAGCGCTATTCTTTCTCTATCATTTGGCATTTTCGTCGGGTCCATTTCAAAAACAACCAACGCAGCTTCCGGACTGGCCAATCTCTTGTTTTTCCCCATGCAGTTTTTGGGGGGATTGTATTTCCCCGTTTTTGATTTACCACCCGTCATTCGATGGTTCGTCTATATCAATCCCATTACATATGTGGCAGCTGGAATGAGACAGTCCATGAACCTGATGAATGCACCTGTCCCGTATTACACACTTTTTTTAGTTCCAATCATCTGGACTGTCGGTTTGTTACTGATTTCCATGAAATTCTTTAAATGGGACGGAGGCGATATCGCATGAAAAATACTTTGGGAATTCTGAAAGCATTGATTAAAAGCAGAATAAGAGATAAAGAGGCTTTGTTTTGGACATTAGCATTTCCCCTTATGTTTTTGATTATTTTTGGGCTTGCTTTCGGGGGCAGCTCTTCCTCATCTGCCAATATAGATGAAGAGGATATGCGTTTCGCCATTTACTTGAGTGAGACTATCGGCAATCAATCGCAAAGCGACATCATTGACACTTCTGAAATAATAGGGCTCAAACCTCTTTTGGTCTATTCCGAATCCGATTTAAGGGAAAGCGTGGAGAAAGGATACGATGGGGTTGAATTTGGAATCTCGCTAGACAACATTAATGATGTTTGGCAAGTTCATGCCTGCTATAATGCCTCGGATATGAGCAAAATACAGTTATATCAATCAATAGTCAATAACTTTGTGACACAATTCCGAAAAACATCCGCTGGTTTTGAAAACATTATTCAAATTAAAACCGTTAATAGAGACTTCACAACCGAACCGGTGACCAATACCGGATATATCCTTTCAGGGGTTATTGCCGTGTCGATATCTCTTTCAGGTTTAACCGCCTTGATTATTAGTTTTGGTTACTATCGAAAACAGAATATCATCAAACGGTTAATCGCCACCCCATTGAAGGGCTCACAATTTCTGACCGCTGATATTATAAACAATCTGTTAGTCTCAATTGTGACAATCATCATCATCATGTTATTCGCCCGGTTGTTGTTCCAGGTAACCTTTAACATGAATTTTTGGTATTTCGCCATCACCTATTTTTCTTCCATGTTTCTGATGATGAGTTTAGGGGGCTTTTTTTTGTTGATATTCAGAGAACCCAATGCCGCTATGAATCTTGCCAACATCTTTTCAACGGTGATGATGTTTTTTGCCGGCGTGTACTTTCCGCTTGAACTGATGCCAAAGTGGCTACAACGGTTTGGTCACTTTTTACCGATGACTTATGTAGCTGAAAATTTACGGTTTTCTTTGGGACAAGATTATATGCAATCCTCAAAATTTTGGACAATTAATATTGTTTTCATCGTAATCGCTGCGATTGCGATACCTTTAATGGGAAAACAAATCTTTAAACTGGAACAATCATAAGCACTGAATCACTTTTTTAAGGAAATTAGTCTATAATAAAGCATACATTATTAATCCAAAGAAATACGTCTATTGAGACGTATGGTATTGTTAACACTCTTAAGAATGCTTTTAATGATTAACCTTTGAAAAGAGGAGATGTTTATGGAAAAGCAAAAATTTGACGGCTATCGTTTTTACGATATTTTCACTTCCGGTGCGCTTACTTTATTGGGACACCAGGAAGAGTTGAATAAAATTAACGTCTTCCCTGTTCCGGATGGCGATACTGGTACCAATTTAGGCTCTACCATGAGATCTATTTTGGAAATGTCCAGAAGGGATGCGTCTATTGCTGAATCAGCAAAGTCCATCGCAGATGCTGCCTTGATCGGGGCCAGAGGAAATTCAGGCGCTATCTTTGCCCAATATTTTCACGGTATAAGGGAATTTATCGGCGATAAACAACATTTGAGCGTGGATGAAATGATAGAGGCCTTTGCCCACGCTGTTGAATATGCGTATAAAGCTGTATTAGAACCCGTCGAAGGAACCATATTGACTGTTATCAAAGTTTGGTCGCATACAATGTCGGATGAATTTTCCAAAATAAGAAATTTTATCGAAACGTTTTTCACGGCTTATGAACGTTCTATAGAAGCATTGGATCATACCAAAGAACAATTGGATGTTTTAAAAAAATCCAACGTGGTTGATGCAGGCGGCAAAGGGTTTTTAATCTTTTTGGAAGGCATTAAAACGTATCTGAAAACCGGGAAAAAGCCCAACATCCAATCTATTCCGGACACGATAGATGGCATAGGATATGAGGAATCTCACAACTATGATGAAACAATCACCAACAGATATTGTACAGAAGCTTTGCTGAGTTTAAAAGATGACCATGTAGAGGAAATAAAACAAATTGCCGCTTCATTTGGTGATTCCGTAGTAATTGCCAACAACAGTGAAAAAATGAGGGTTCATGTTCACACCAATAACCCGGCGGACTTCTTCTATAAAATCAAGGATTACGGAGACATCATTCAACAAAAAGTTGATGACATGCAGATGCAATATCAAATTACCAATCACAGAAAATACAACATCGCTTTAGTTACCGATTCTTCCTGTGATCTTCCGGAAGAGATCCTCGATCAATATCAAATACAAATGGTACCTCTACAGTTGAATTTTGGGCCAACCGGTTATTTGGATAAAGTTACGATTCAACCGGATCATTTTTACAAAATGCTGGGAAAAACCAAATTTTATCCCACCAGCTCTCAACCAAATATTCGCACCTTTCAAAACCTCTATTCTTTCTTAATGAGTCATTATGATAAACTGATTGCCATTCACTTGTCATCGAGATTAAGCGGAACCTTTAATCTCAGTCAAACAGCTGCAGAAAGATTTTTATATAAAAATAAAAATGCAACCGTCATTGATTCAAAAAGGAATTCGGGTGCACAGGCATTAATTGTTTTGGAAGCGGCGGAAATGATTGAAAAAGGATTGGAATTTGATGAAATCGTGGATCAGGTGAATCAGATTATTCCCAAGTCAAAAATCCTCGTCAGTGTTAAAAACCTGGATGGTATGGTTCGTGGCGGTAGAGTAAGCCCTGTAAAAGGGCTGGTAGCTAAATTAATCAATCTAAAACCGGTTATTTCTTTAGATGAAGAAGGCAATTCTGAATTATACGGAAAAGGTTTTAGTGATAAAGGGAATCGAAAATTGATCTTTAAGATATTCAAAGAAACACACGAAAAGTATGGCATCAAGAGATATTGTATGACTCACGCCAATAACCTGAAAGAAGCCAAACTTTACGAGGAAATGGCCACCGAGATCACCGGAAAAAAAGCAGATTTTATTTATAACCTTTCTCCGGTAATTGGTGCCCACTCAGGAATTGGTGCAGTTAGTCTTTCATACATAACCCATTGAGGTGATCACATTGTTCAACCAAATCTTGTTTTCTTTTATTTTTATTTGGGTTTACATGACACTCATTTATCTCATCGCCATCAAAAAAGATGATCTATCCATCATCGATATCGCTTATGGACCCGGTTTTGTTGTCGCAGGAATCGCTCAAATGATCTTTTCTAAACATGTCCAACTTCATTTTATCATTCTTTTTAGTTTAATTTGCCTTTGGGCTTTAAGACTAGCTCTTCAAATTGGAATCAGAAAAATAGGTAAAGGCGAAGATTACAGATATACAAAAATGAGAAGGGATTTTGGGAAAAACTGGAAAACCATCAGTTATGTCAAGATATTCCTCTTTCAAGGGTTATTGATTTTGATCATTGAACTGCCTCTTTTTATCGCATCACTTAACTATCAAAAGGAAATCGGTATATTAGCTTTTCTTGGAATACTACTTTGGATCTGGGGTTTCTTTTGGGAAACATTGGGAGATATCCAGAAATACCGGTTTAAGAAAGCAGGCAAAAAAGGATTTATCCAAACAGGTCTTTGGAAGTATACCAGACATCCCAATTACTACGGTGAAATCACCATGTGGTGGGCCATATTTCTGATTACCCTTGAAATTCCATTTGGCTGGATTGCCGTCATTAGTCCCATTTTGATTACAACATTGCTGATTGCTTTTAGCGGAATACCCCTCTTAGAGAAAAAATATAACATGGATCCCGAATTTCAAAAATATAAGAATAAAACCAGCGCTTTATTGCCTTGGTTTCAAAAAAAAGGAGATTGAGAATGAGTTCCATATACGATATCAAATTTGATGATGCATTTGGTTTTGAAAAAGACCTGTCCGAATACAAGGGAACGGTCATGATGATTGTAAATACAGCCAGTAAATGTGGTTTTACACCTCAATATGAAGGGCTTGAGAAACTTTATGAGCAGTATAAAGATCAAGGTTTTGTGGTTTTAGGTTTCCCTTGTAATCAATTTAAAAATCAGGAACCGGGTTCTGATGAAGAGATTCAGCAATTTTGCCAGGTCAATTATGGGGTAACATTTCCGGTTTTCTCTAAAATAAACGTAAACGGAAAAGACACACACCCCTTATTCGAACTTCTAAAGGACCAGGCAAGGGGATTTGGGGGAACAAAGGCTGTCAAATGGAATTTCACAAAGTTTCTTGTGGATAAAGACGGCCATGTTGTCAAACGATTTGCACCTTCCACCTCTCCTGAAAGTTGTGTGGATGACATCGAAAAACTTCTTTGAGACCCAAAAAAGGGTAGGGTTTTATATTTTTATATACTGGGGTTGATGCCGGTGCCTTTACGTCTGATAGAAGCCTTTTTTGAAGGAGATAAGGGGAATCTCAAAGGGCAGATAAAAGAAGACCTTGGAATAGAAAACATCCAGGAATACACAATCGGTAATAGTTGTATGCTACGGATTCTCATTGATTCCGGAGATTCTCAGAAAGTAATCGATGCGCTTGAAGCTCGATTGAAAAATGAAAAAGACTTTGGCATCGTCATCTTGCCTGCTGAGGGTTCAGTACCAAAGATAGAAACCTCCGAAATAAATGCCAAATCAAAAGTTGATGAGGAAGAGATTCCGGTCTGGAAGCAACCCTTTCGAAAGGGAACCAGTATCAGCAGAGAGGAGCTTTATACTGATATTGCCGATACCGTTTCACTATCACCTATTCAATTAGTCATGGTGGTATTGTCTGCGATTGTCGCCGCAATCGGTTTAATCAGGGATAGTTCAGTGGTATTGATTGGAGCCATGGTCATTGCACCCATGCTTGGCCCCAATGTGGCTATGTCATTCTCCATTTGTCTTGGAGATTTTGATTTATTTTTAAAAGCTTTAAAAGCCAACTTGCTGAGGATTTTTGTCGCATTCTTTTTCTCATTCATTATCGGTTTTTTTATCGACCTTTCCTCATTAAGCCAGGAGATTCTTAGCCGAACTATTTTACACATCTCAGATATCCTGTTAGCCTTATCTGCCGGAACAGCGGCAGCACTATCTTATACAACAGCCGTATCCGAAGGCTTTATTGGCGTGATGGTGGCAGTTGCATTGCTGCCACCGCTCACTGCATCCGGTTTATTGTTGTCATCAGGTTATATAGAATACGGCCTGTCCGCATTAGGGCTTTTTTTACTGAATATCGTCTGTATTAATTTCGCCACTATGATCACCTTTTTCCTTCAGGATATTCGGCCAAAAAAGTGGTGGGAGCTTGAAAAGGCCAAAGGCGCTTTGAAAAAGGCATTTTTACTCTGGAGTATCATGCTTTCTATCATGGCTTTAATCGTTATTTTTCTTTTTTAGTTATTTACTTTGAACGATAATCGATCCCCAATTTTTAAACAATCGCATGGTCAACCTGCCATTTGTAAATTCCGGTTTTGTTTTGTTTAAGATGTCCATTTGACCCGTATCACTTTCCTCAAAATAGTAAACAAATTCCTGATCCGAGGCATTGATGCCAATGTAAGCAATCTCTTTATCCGTTTCTCTCTTGAAAATCAAATGACTGTGATCTAAATAAATCTGCGAAAAATCACCTTCACTAAAACTGGTGTGTTTTTTTCGAATTGTGTTTAACCTTTGAATTAGCAAGGATAAATCAGCATAATTTGTTTGTTTCTTGAACTGTTCTAAATCAAATACAGGACGTAATTCCAAGTCGCTGAAAGGCGTTCGCTTTCCGGTTATAGCCCATTCGCTTCCATAATAAATCGAAGGAACACCTGGTATGGTGTAAAGCAAAATATGTAATGGAAACAAGTCATTTGGATTCGCCAGTTTACTCGTGATTCTATCTACATCGTGATTGTCAAGAAAATTATAGTGATGCTTCTGGTAATAAATTCCACCTTTGCCAAATTGCCGGTTCAAAGAATAGGCAATCTCATAGAAATTCCTATCGTTAAAACTGGAATAAAGCCCCTTATAGCATTCGTAATTGGTGACCGAATGCAGTTTATCCTCACAAGCCCATCGATTGTAATCCCCGTGGATTATTTCTCCCATCAGCCAAAAATCCTCTTTCAATGTACTTGTGTAATGTCGTAAATGCCTCAAAAAATCCAAGTCAAGACAATCTGCAGCATCCAATCGTAATCCGTCTATGTTAAAAGTTCTAACCCAAAATCCGATGGCTTCAAACAGGTGGTTTTTCACATCCTTAGATCTTAGATTTAATTGAACCAGTTCCTCATGGTTTTCCCAGGTATGATACGAAAAGCCATCATGATGATGATTATCAGAATGAAAATTCAGCTCGGTAAACCACTCTAAATATTGAGAATCCTGTCTTTTTTCAATAATATCCCGAAAGGCAAAAAAGTTACGTCCGACATGATTGAACACACCATCCAAAATAACTCTCATATCAAGGTCATGTGCTTTTTGGACAAGTTCTAGCAAATCATTGTTGTTCCCAAGCCTGCCATCGACTTTAAAATAATCGGTGGTGTCGTAACCATGGCTGATGGATTCAAAAAGAGGTCCTAAATAAATGCCTGTAAAACCTAGTTGATGAATATATTCCAGATGCTGTGTTATTTTTTTTATCGGGCTTTCCTGTTTACCGATCTGATCACCACAAAAACCCAGTGGATAGATGTGATAAAAAGTTGCCTGTTCATACCATTTTTGTTTTGCCATGTTGCCTCCTTACAGGGAATATACCGAACGGTATATTCCGTTTAAAAAAAATTTATGAATATATACCGTGCATGAACTGATGCGAAGCTGAAAAGATCAAATCATCATTCAAATCGACTTCTTCGTTCATCCACATGCCAATATAACTGTTAATAAATCCCAACAAGGTAATGGCATAACGAGTTTCTCTTCGCTTCATGTTTCCATGATCTTGTGAAGCTAAAAAAAAGAGATTTTCCAAAATCAGATACTGTTCTTTCATGTAATGCTGGGCTATTTTAAAAAACTGACTTTGGGGTGGTGCAAAATAAAGATTTAACAATAGTCTGTAAAAGTCACGATGATCACGGGCAAAAGAAAAATAGGCCTTTACCGTTTTGTTGATCGTCAGGGGTAAATCCCCGCGATAGTCACTTGCATCGGAAATTTTTTGAATCAAACTTTTTGAGTAGGACGCCATAATATGGGTCAGTAACCCGTTCTTACTCCCAAAATAATGGTAAAGAGTGGGTTTTGTAATCCCCGAAATGTCGCATATTTCCTGTACTCCGATGTTTTCATAACCGCCCAGCGCAAATGCTTCCAACGCCTTTTCCATAATTATCTCATCTGTATTCATTTTCTCACCAACAAGATTATACCATACGGTATAATCAATGTCAAACGGTTATTAAATTCATTGAGGTAATAAGCGCCATCAACCCGTGAAGACTTTTAATAACTCAATCAGTTGTCGAGTAGTGTTTCCAATAGGGTATTCCCTGGTGCCTACAGCCCTTATTGGGGCAATACCAGCACTGGTATGGGTTAAAAATAATTCCTCAGCCTCAAACAATTCCTTTTCTTCAACAAGCCTTTTTTCACATTTCACCCCGTTTTTCTCTGCCAATTCAACGACAACTTCCCTTGTGATTCCGGAAAGAATACCGGTTTTCATACTGGGTGTAATCAGTATATTATCTTTGACCAAAAAAACATTGGAAAATGTCCCTTCTGCCACATAGCCTTCTCGGTTCAGCATGATAAAATCATAAAGGTGTTTTGGTCTTTTAATCCTGGCTAAAAATACGTCTAATGCCGCAGTTGTTTTGATGGCTGTTGCATTGTGCATGAAGGCTTGTCTTCTAATTTCAGTGATATCCGTTAGCACGCCTTGAACGTATAAATCAGGATTGAGTTCAGGGAACTCCTTTACCTGGATAATCAAGTCAGGCGTTGATGTTAAGTAGATTCTGATATAGGCTTCATTCAAGGCGTTTTTCGAGATACTTTCATGAATGATCCCCTCCACTTCTTTCCAACTCACGCTCAATTCAATACTCATGGCATCAGCAGAGTTTTTTAGCCTATCGTAATGCTTTTTAAATTGAAACAACTTGCCCTGATAGGTTCTGACTGTCTCATATACCACCTGGGCATTGGTAAACCCCGGATTGTTGATGGATATGGCTGCTGTTTCTTCCTTAATCCAATTTCCATTCATGTAAACTAACAATGGTTGCATTCACCTCGTCGGGTTCTGATTTTTCAGGAACTTCAATAATCTTCGTTTGGACTTGATCCCCTTCTGTTAAATGCGTTCCTGAATGCTTTAACAGATGCTTTAAGTAATAGGCATCATGCCCAATCACTGTTTGATGATCAAAATTTTCCACAATGATACTTCTCACTTTTCCAATATGTTTTTTGCGAACAGAACGAGAAATTTCTGTTGCCAATCTGTTTAGTATTAAAAAACGTTCTTTTTTAACATGACCACTAATTTGATCCTTCATTTTGGCAGCAGGTGTGCCTTGTTTGGGTGAATAACGGAAAACATGTGTTTTCAAAGGCTTGATCAACTTGATTAGATCCAAAGTATTTTGAAAATCCTCTGTCGTCTCAGAAGGAAAGCCCACTATGATATCACATGAGATCGAAAAGAGCGGATCAATTTTTCTGAGTTTTTCTACTGCTTTTACAACTGTATCAAACGTATATTTTCTGTTCATTTTTCTAAGTACCGCATCTGAACCGCTTTGAATCGAAAGGTGCATATGCGGGCAAAATCTTGGCGCTTGTAATGATTTGCACAATTGTTCTGTTACATCTTCGGGATTCAAAGAACTCAATCGGATTCTGTAATCCGGACTGGCAGATTGGTTAATTTTTTTCATCAATTCCGGTAACTTCATGCCTTTGAAGTCGTATTCGCCCAAATTGATGCCTGTCAGTATAAACTCCCTGCATGAGGTTTGACCAATCTCGTTGATTTCTTTGACAATCAAGTCAGAATCTTTAGAAACAGATCGGGTTCCTCTTGCATGGTATATTTTGCAGTATGTACAGGCATTGGTGCACCCTTCTTGTATCATAATATTTTGCCTGGTTTTTGAGCCGGAGGTGTTGATCGTGTAAGTCAATTGATCGTGTCGAAGCCAATAGGCTCTATCCATTGCAGGTAAAGCTTTCCCGGTTTCAATTGATTTAACGATACTGGCAATTTTGGCTTTTTCTCCATTGCCAAACTGATAATCGGCGATCTTTTTTGCCTCAGGATTCATCACTTGGGCACTGCATCCCATCGCAATTGTCGTACAATCCGTTGCGATCTTTTTTGCCTTTCTGATCATTTGTCTTGATTTTCTGTCAGCTTCATTGGTAACCGTGCAGGTGTTGATAATAACGTAATCAGATTCTTCGGATATCGGTTTTACATCAAATCCTGCATTCAAAAGGGACTGGGTCATAAAGTCAGTCTCATATTGATTGACTTTACAACCCAGAGTTACAAAACTACAGATTCGTTTTTTTTCCAATTTTTATTGATGTCTCCTGTCATTCATTCTTTTTCTTCCTCAAGTTCTCTTAGTACTCCCAATAATATTCTGGAACGATTAACCAGTCCTGTAAGCCGTTCTTCTTCATCTACGACGCACAATGAAAAGAATTTGTGTCTGATCAACAAGTCAGAAGCATGAAGCAAAGTGTCACTTTCCTTAACCGTAATGACCGATTTAGCCATGTATTTGCTGATGGGTTCATCTTTTATTAGGAATAACTTCTTTTTCAATTGATTGGTATCGGGAATAAAGGATGCAGACTGTAACATCCCAAAATAAGAGGGAATAACGGCATTAACCACATCGTTTTCACTGATGTAGCCCAGTATTCGCATTTCATCGTCAACCACTGGCATTCCAGTTCTGAGGTGATTGGCACATAGTCTGATAAACCGTTCAATCGTTTCATCTTCAAAAATCGCTGAAATGTCTCTTATCATGATGTCTCCAACTTTCATCTCATCACCTCAATCCAATTTCTCTATTTTGATATTGTTAAGGTTTCTTTCTATATCGGCTAGAGGCGGCATTTCTTTTTTCAGATACGATGTTTTTGCAAGAGCTGCTGCCATCCCGTACTTTGCCCTTTCAAGCAATGAATGATCCGTTGTCAGATAATCATGAATCATAGCGGCAACGTAAGCATCACCCGTTCCCAACAAATGGGATTCATCAAGTTCGCCTTCTTTTACTGTTAAAATCCATGCCCCTTGAGTAGTAAAGATCAAGTCATGTTTAAACTGATACGAGATAACAACCAGTTCGGCACCATAGCTAATTATTTCTTGACCAGCCTCAATATACTCGCTGAGGGTTTTTACTTCTTTGCCCATTATTTTGTTGGTGCTTCTCATGTCCGGTCTTACAACATTCGGGCAGCACTTTTTAACGGTGTTGGTCAGTAATTGCCCTCTGGCTTCCAAATAGACTCTGTTTCCATTTTCTTTAGCCTTTTCGGTTAAGACAGCATAGGTATCCAAAGGGACTCCAACGGGAACAGAACCGGATATGACCGTCACCCTTGTTCTGGAAACAACGGTGTTGAATAATTTCATAAAATGCATCAAATCAGGTTCCTGTACAACCGGCCCAGGTGCATTGATTTCGGTTATATAGTGGTTGACTTCATCCAAAATTGAAAGGTTTTCTCTGCTTTCCCCATCTATATGTATAAAATTCAATGTAATATTGGGATATCTTCTTCTGAGTTCCTCTGAAATAATCCTTCCGGTATATCCCCCAAGAAATCCCATGGCAATGCTGGGTGTTCCGTCTAACTCAGACAACATCATTGAAACGTTTATTCCTTTGCCTCCGGGGTCGCTGATTAGCTTTTCCCTTTCAAAAACACGATGCAATGTGTTTAATTCAAAATGAGGAATGATTACCTCCCTGTCCAATGCCGGGTTCATTGTAATCGTTAATACATCCATCTTCCCCTCTCCTCTCCTTAAATAAAGCGTGAAGGATTATGTTTCTAATGTAATTTCAACTTGGTCGCCTTCGTTCAAAAGGTCCATGAAAGCTGCCTTTTTTTCGTTGACACTGATCTCAAAACTCTTCAAACTGTTGGAATCGATTTCCATGATTCGAAAAAGGTCGATGACCTTTGGAATTTCTTCAATGCATTCTATGTCAACCACTGCGCCTTGATACAAGACACTGTCAGGTTCTGCTTTGACACCGTCAACCATCACTTTATATGACGTTGTCGGGATTTTTAGCTCTTTGGCGTTAACCATAACCGTGCAATATTTTTGTTCGATGCCTTTAGTAAATCTGCTGACAACAGGGGTTAATGAATTTTCTTTGAGGGTAAGAGCATCCCCGGTAATAATTTGGTCATTGTCTTCCAGTTTTCTGTTGCCACGAAAGACTTCCAATTCTTTGACCTTTAAGGCATGCGCCTTGTTGTTTAAAACAATCTGTATATATTCTTCCCGTTTTTTAGAGAGCTTACCCAGTATATAAGTCAAAGTGCAGTAATTCAAAGCACTGATTCTATCCCCGTCTTTTATCTGTATATCATTTGAACAAAGCTCACCGTTTACTTCTGCTTGAGGGATAATCTCATGTACTTGAGAGTTGATGGTGATGGAAATGGGATTTAAAATCTGAGATAAAAATTGCTCAGGGCTTTTTCCCGCCTTTCCTGGCTTGAACTGAACAATATCCCCATGTTGAAGACGTGAATGAATCCCACCTTTTTCGTTGTTGATGATAATCTCAGCGCTTCTTCCTGGTAATCCTTTCAGTATTCTCATGTCTCCATTTAGATCAAAGGTAATGGCAGGACCCGGTTTTCCAATAATCTCATCCACTCTGTATCCTAACTGTAAAAGTGCTTGCATGACGGTGTTTTTTGAATCCATCCCCATCAAATCAACTGGTTTTTCGTTGACCATTACACGGACGAATACACTTCCGGTATTGGTGTTGACACTGTTGGCAATACTTACCGGGGTGATAAATTCGCTTCCGATCAACACCTTTGTCTTGTCCTGAACATTTTGCAGGTTCTCAATACTTTTTAGGGCTACTCGGCTTTTAGGCAGGTTTAATTTTTGTGCCAATAAATCTGTAAAAAAAGGTACACGTGCCCCTCCGCCTACAACCATAACGGCAACAGGCGGTTTACCGTTTAAATTCAGCACTTCATCAGAAATTTTTGATGTAATATCTTCAATAGTGGGTTTGATTACTTCATAAAAGGTCTCTTTTGTGATGTTGATCGGGGTATCCAGAATATCCTTGACTTCAATTTCTTCCCGCTCGCCATCGCTTAAAGTTCTTTTTACCTGTTCGGCGGTGTTGAAATCAATCAAAAACTCCTCACAGAGTCTTTCTGTCATTTCATCGCCTGCCATTGGAACCATCCCGTATGCGATAACCGTCCCATCTCGGGAGACGGCTATATCACTTGTTCCAGCACCCACATCAACAAGAACAATATTTAACTTTCTCAAATCCGGAGGTACTACCAGGTTCATGGCGGCTATTGGTTCCAAGGTTATATGTTCCGGGGTCAGACCGGATAATTCCAAAACGTTCATCATAGCGTTCACGATATAAGCGGGCAAAAAGGCTGAAATGACCTTGACGGCAATCTTTTTACCCCTTTGGCCTTCAAGGTTTTTTATCCATTCATCATCCAAAGTGTAGTAAAGAACCGAATAGCCCACACAGTACATCTCTTTTCCATTGGTATCCAAAGATTCAATGGATTGATTGATGGCTTCCATTTCCAGAATTCTTACCGTATCCCTTGAAATGGCGTGTTCATTCGTCACATCCATCCAAGATTCGCCGATTGAAGTCTTGAGAAATCTTCCTGCAAGAGCCACGGAAGCTCTATCGATAGTAATATCATTCTTTTCTTTCAATGCATTGGTTATCTGTTGTACAATTTTAGTTACCTTGTTCACATCATGAATGGCCCCATCCAACATCGCTCGCTCTTCGTGTTCTTTTACAAGAGTATCGTAGACGGTGATTGTTGATTCATATTTTTCTGCCAAAATACCAATAACTGTTCGGGTACCAATATCCAGCGCATATATCAAATCATCACACCTCTGTATCATTTTTTTTTACAGTCAATTATACATCATAGATTTATCTGTTAGAATAAACAGACCAATCATGCATATTCATTACAACTCCGAGTCATTATACCATAGAGTTAATCGAACATTTCACGTATATCTTCTGCAGAAATATGCTTTTCCAAGTCTGTCGTTTGCTCAACGACATCATTGACAATTTCCATCTTTTTCTGTTGGAGTTCCAAAACTTTTTCTTCAATGGTTGAAGAACTGATCATACGATAAACCATGACCGGCATGGTTTGACCGATGCGGTGGGTACGATCGATGGCTTGAAGTTCAACGGCAGGATTCCACCAAGGATCAAGAATGATGACATAATCGGCTTCCGTGAGATTGAGTCCCACCCCCCCCACCTTTAATGTCATTAGAAGGATTTTTTGCTCCTGTTCAGTTTTAAATTTATCAAGAATTTGTTCCCGGTTCCTAGTGGAACCGTCAATAATCAGCCCGTTCATCTTGCGGATATTGAGTTCTCTTCTAACAATCTCCAACATGGAGGAAAATTGTGAGAAAACCAACGTTTTATGCCCTTCAGATGTGATTTCTTCCAACAGTTCCATCAGTGATTCCAACTTTCCGGATCCGATTTGTTCGTCTTTAATAAACATTTCAGGATGTGTGGCGATTTGTCTCAGTCTTAGAATATGTTTCAAAATTTGGAATCGATTGGTATTCCATTCTTCTTGAGTTTGCGTCATTTCTTTCACTTCTTGTTTCACACGCATGTAGTAATTCACATACAGCTCCTCTTGATTTTGAGTCATATCGACGTAGAAATTCTTGATTGTCTTTGGAGGTAGGTCTTTTAAAACTTCTTCTTTTTTTCGCCTTAACATCAAGGGCTTAATTTTTTTCTGTAACTGTTTGTAATTATGCTCATAACTCTTCCGATATTCTTTGTTCGAACCAAAAAAACCCGGAATCAAAAAGTCAAACAGGCTTTTTAAATCGTTAATGGAATTTTCAATCGGTGTTCCTGTCAAGGCAATTTTATGTTTGGCGTTCAGTTTTTTTAATTCTTTAAAGGTTTTTGTCTGATTGTTTTTCAGGTTTTGGGCTTCGTCTACAATACAATAATCAAAGACTTCTTTGTTAAAGAAAACAGAATCATTTCTGAAAGTACCATAGGTGGTTATCCAAATATGGCAGTTCTTCTCTCTCAATTCGCTTCTTTCATTTTTCGTGCCATGATATATTTCGCTCTTCAACAAAGGTGCAAATCGCTCAATTTCCTTTTTCCAGTTTTTCAGTAAGGATTTGGGACAAATGATGATACCGGTCAATTCAAAATTTCTTTCAAAATAGGATAAGAGCAGGCTAATCGTCTGGACTGTTTTTCCCAATCCCATATCGTCAGCAAGCACACCATTTAAATTAAACTCCTCAAGAAATCTTAGCCAATTATAACCACTGATTTGATATTCTCTCAGTTTCCCATTGAAACTTTTAGGAATCATATATTCCTTAATACCAGAGAAATCTTGAGTCATACTGATGATATTCGAAACCTTTTCATCAAGCTTCACCACTTCATATTCATCAATTTCTTGCAAGAGATCGAAACGATGCCAACCTTCTTTGATTGTCTTTTTCATATTTCTTATCTTGCCGCTGAGTTTTTTCAATTTGCCAAGCTCAGCCTTATCCAGCCGGTAGAATTGCCCGTCAATCTCGATAAACTCATTATCGTTCCTAATCGTATCCAGAACTTTTTCAAAGGGCAATTCTTTGTCATCAGCCGTGACGTTGAAATTCATTTCAAACCAATCAATTCCGGATTCTACTTCTACATTGACAACCGTTTTTGGATGATATATCTTAGTAAGCTTTTTATCACAATCCAAAACGACACAGTCCGAGTATTTGATAAACAGTTCATCAATAACAATCAAGACATCTTCAAGGCTTAATTCCCAATTATAGCCATAGTTACCACCTTGAACCATGGAAAGGTTGGTACTGAGAATTTGGAGTTGTCTGTCTTCAAAATCATAATCACGTATATACATATTCCCTTTCTCAACGTCCACCAGCTCATTTTTTTTATCTTCGGGCTTGATTCTGATACCTGAGTATGAAAACTCCAGCGTTAAAAGAAAAATATCACCCCTACGTTCAATAATCCATACTGCCTTTTTTTCAGCATCTTGGACTTGAAGGGGAATTTGAACATCCAACTCTTTGTCAAAATTCACACCCATGCTGATTAAAGGAGCCAGAACGTCTTTTTTCACCGGCTCTTTTTGTAACTCCATGGGGTCCAACAATACCTTTGCAAGATTGCCTTTTCCATGATACAGATGGCGTATCTGGTCCTGATTCAAGGGCGAACGAATGGGAAAAATAATGTCTTTTAAGATCAGTCCGGTTTGATTTGCTTCGCCATAAACTGGAATGTATTTTCCTGAACTGTAATCGGAAGATTCAATGACAGAATCAGCATTGATGGTTATATTCTCCCTTTCATTGACAAATTGTAAATCAATCTGGTCGTTCTTCTTATTGAGAACCAAAGATAATTCGGGCCCGAATTCCATTTTTCTCTTTTTATGTTCAAAAAAAATGTAAGGATAACCCGAAAAAACCTCTTTAAATTGATGAAAGTCTTTAATACTGAAGATATCGTGCTTGTACTTGATTAAGGTAAGAAACTGAGAAAACCGAGAATCGTAAAAAGAGGTTAATTCATTCAGAGATAATTCCCTTCTGCCCGTTTTGACAGGTATACCCTTAACACCAAGTTTTTGCTCATAAACAATAACATCTAAATCTCGTAACGTTTTATGAAGTTCTATAACCAAAACCTTTGGTTCGTGTTGGCTCAACATATCGATTAAGTTTGAAGACTTTTTGGATTCTAATTCCTGGATAAAATTCTTAACAATGTTCTTGGATTGATACTCTCGGTGCATCTTTTTTAAAAGGTTTAAACGATTCGCAGAATTATATTCGGTTTTTAGCTGTTCTTTATTCTCTAACGCCTTAATGATGAGTGCACCAATATGCTTACATATGTTCCCGCTTAGAAAGTTGGGGCATGTACAATAAAAGTGAATGTTTTTGTCACTAACCTCAATTTCAGTGAAATAGTCTTCAGTGCCCCTGACAAGGGCTTGAAATTTGATTTTTCCAGGTTCAACAACAATCGAATAATTTAAAATCCGGCCAATATTATAATAAATATTGGCTTTTTCTTTGACAGATGTGGGTAATTTTTTAAACGCTTCATACAACAGCTCTGTTTTCTTTTCCAACCAAACTTGTGTTTCTTCGTTTTCGAAATTTTTGATATTCATTCCTCCAATTAAAAATTTCCAACTTAATATTCTATCATTTTTTTGGTCTTTGAAAAAATACCCCATTTTGTTATAATAGTCTATATTAAAAATACATATATCTGGAGGTTGTAAAATGAAATTAGGCATACCGGTGATCAATGAAAAGGGTTTGAATTCAACCTTAAGCGAGCATTTTGGAAGAACACCCTTTTATTTATTTGTTGATATCGCAAATGGGCAGATTGATACATATGATTTAGTTAGAAACCCCTTTGAACAGCATGGACCGGGGCAAATCCCCTCATGGGTACAGAGCAAAGGGGTTGATACAATGATTGTCAGCGGAATCGGAACAAGGGCTATTGGCTTTTTTACAAGCTTAGGAATTACAGTTGTCAAAGCAACGGGAGAAACTGCAAAAGAATGCATCGATGATTATTTATCCGGTAAAACCGATGACAGTGATCCTGCCTGTAATCATGATCATCACCATGATCACGAGCATCATTCAGAAGATAATTCCTGCAAGAAAAAATACGGCATCATTGCTTTGACAGTCAAAGACAAATCATTAGATTCACAGATTGACGAGAGATTTGCACGTGGAAAAATAATTGCCGTTGTCAACTCAGAAACGGGTTCCATTGAATATTTGGATAACAATCCGGAGGAAGAGCACGGTGTAGGCCCAAAAATCATTGGATTTTTAGCAAATAAAGATGTTAATACGATCATTGCAAAAACTTTGGGTCAAAATGCGACAATTGCCGCCAATGAAGCTGGTATGAAAGTTTTTGAAGCCGTTATTGGAACCGGAAATGAAAATTTGCAAAAATTATGGAATGGCGAACTAAAAACTTTATAAGCACCAAACGCTCTATTCTTTTTTTATAAAAAACCCTTCGTTGAAAAGTTTAAAAGGGAGAGGCTATGAGCCTCTCCCTTTTTTATTTAGGAAATAAACCGAGTACAGTTTTCGTTATATTTACAGTTACCTTAATTTATAAGTTGACTTTGACAAATATAGGTGAGTATATTATAATAAAACGGATGTATCATTTTTCACAATAAGAGGAGGTAAGACTATGCCGTTGACATTTGCCGGAAAGGGCAAATTTAAAGTGAATCGAATTAACGGTGGAAACACCGTCAAAAATAGACTTGCGAAAATGGGGATTATTGAAGGCGGCTTTTTGGAAGTTTCAAATGCGCATTACGGAGGCCCTGTGGTAGTTCAGTTGCAAGGGGCTCAGTACGGTATTGGGATAGGAGTCGCATCCAAAATAGATGTCATCCCGGTTGCATGAATAGGGTGAGTGTATCATGTTAATGAATGAGATGAAAGTTGGTAGTTCAGGTATTGTGAAAGCCATTATAGCCAGTCCAATGATAAAAAAAAGACTGTTGGCAATGGGATTGACACCCAGTACACCTTTTAGTATCGTAAAAGTAGCGCCTATGGGTGACCCTATTGAATTGAGTGTTAGAGGTTATCGCCTATCCATTAGAAAAAGCGAGGCTTCCTGTTTGGAAGTGGAACTGTCGGGGAATGATTAAATGCACAAGATCGCATTAGGTGGAAATCCAAACAGCGGAAAAACATCCGTTTTTAATGCCTTGACAGGTTCCCATCAGCATGTGGGAAACTGGCCGGGAGTAACGGTTGAAAGAAAAGAGGGTGAATTAAAAATAGGCTCTGAGAAGTTTGTGTTAATTGACCTTCCGGGAACATACAGCCTTTCGGCAAATTCTTTAGACGAGAAAATCGCCAGAGATTTTATCATCGATAAAAAACCCGAATTGACAGTTATCGTTATCGACCAAACAAACATTGAAAGAAATTTGTATCTGGTGTTGGAAATTATAGAAATGGGAAGACCTGTCCTTTTGGTTTTAAATATGGATGATGAAGCAAAAAAAATGGGAATTACTGTAGATGCAGATGGTTTAGCTAACTTTCTGAATGTTGGTGTTTGTAAAACGGTAGCGAACAAACGGATTGGAATCGACACGTTAAAAGAGCAGATTTTAAAGGCAGTAAATAGACAAGAAAAACCAAAGGTGTTGAAATTTTCAGAAAAAACCGAAAAGATGATTCAAGATATTATCCCTTTTTTCTCAGAATATGGAGAAGAATTAAGAAGATGGTTTGCCATCAAAGCTCTGGAAAAAGATGAACACATCGAAGAACTTATCGGAGAAAGAAAATTTAACCAGTTATCCGCCAAAATAGAGGAACTGGAAAAGTCCACCTCCAGTGAAACGGATATTTTACTGGCAGAAGAAAGATATGCCATCATTCATGGTATTGCTAAAGAATTTATTAAGAGGGTTTTGACAGAGGAAGATCGAGAACGCCTTTCAACAAAAATTGATTATGTCATCACCCATAGAATATGGGGAATCCCTATTTTCGTCGGAATTATGTGGTTAATGTTTCAACTCGCTTTTTTTGTCGGGGGCTATTTGGTAGATGTTGTGGATCATTGGTTTAGCCAGTTTGGCGAATACCTTGCTTCAGTAATGGGGAATTCTCTATTCGCAGCCTTTATTACGGATGCTGTTATTGGAGGGTTGGGTGCATTTGCCGTCTTTTTACCGCAGCTTTTTGTTCTCTTCCTCTTTATTTCTTTTCTTGGAGATATTGGATACATGTCACGTGCAGCATTCGTTATGGACAAGTTTATGCATGCCCTTGGATTACATGGAAAATCATTCATCCCGATGATATTGGGTTTTGGCTGTACGGTTCCAGGTGTTATGGCTGCTCGAACTTTAGAATCCAAAAAAGACAGGGTCATTACAATACTGGTGACTCCACTAATGTCGTGTGGTGCCAGACTTCCTGTTTATGCCCTTTTAGGAGGCATTTTTTTCAGCCCACACGAAGGAACAATTACCTTTTTGCTTTATATGATTGGGATTGTTTTAGCCATCATTATGGCACGCATTTTTAAAAGCACGTTCTTTAAAAAAGAAGAAACACTTTTTATCATGGAATTGCCGCCATATCGTTGGCCAAGTGCCAGAGAAACTTTTGGACAGGCATTTAGAAACAGTTGGCAATTTTTAAAGAAAGCCGGTACCATCATATTTTTAGCTGTAATCATTATTTGGCTTTTATCCGTATTTCCAGCGGGTATCGATGCGTCTCCCCAAGATAATTACATCGGCTCTATCGGAAGAGTACTTGAACCTGTTTTTGAACCCTTGGGCTTTAAAGGATGGGAAGCGGGTGTTGCTCTGACTTTCGGAATTCTTGCCAAAGAAATAGTTGTTGGAACTTTTGGAACGCTTTTCACAGGTCAAGAATTTGGTGAGTTGGCTGAGTACGAACAGGTCGGCTTAAAAGGGAATTTGATACAGGGATTGAAAACGGTATTCCCGGATGGTGTTTCTGCTTTCTCATTTCTGCTGTTTGTCTTGATTTATACTCCCTGCGCAGCGGCATTGGCAACGATAAAGCAAGAAATCGGCTGGAAGTGGATGTGGTTTACAGCTATCTACTTATTTGTACTGGCTTATGCCGTCTCTTTCGTTTTTTACAATATTGCAATCTTATTGATATAATGAATCCGCAACAAAAAAAGGCCTTTCTTAAAAGGCCTTTTTTTGTTAGC
>CAYYNI010000002.1:0-34102 GCA_964472765.1 uncultured Thermotogaceae bacterium
AAAAAATCACCCCTGAATCTGATATTCGTTATTACAGGGGTAATTATAGCATTCATTAAGTTGTGGATGGTTCAAAGAATAAAAAGTTCTTTTAACGTATCATCTTATTCATCATACCCATTGGGATGGTTCTTGTGCCAATTCCAAGCGGTGGAAAGGATTTGCTCCAGATCACTGTATTGGGGTTTCCAGTTTAATTCTTTGTTTATTTTTTCCGATGAGGCAATCAAAACGGCGGGGTCCCCGGCTCTTCTTTGTGTATTCACCACAGGAATATCTTTTTCCGTTACTTTTCGGGCAGTTTCTATCACTTCATTCACAGAAAAACCCACACCATTTCCCAGATTGAACACCGTGCTTTTTCCGCCGGACAGCAATCTTTTCAGTGCCAGTATATGTGCTGTTGCCAAATCCGATACGTGGATATAGTCCCGCACACAGGTGCCGTCTTTTGTGGGATAATCCGTTCCGTAAACGGCTATGTGTTCCCTTTTACCCAATGGAACTTGAAGGATAAGGGGGATGAGATGCGTTTCAGGCGTATGGTCTTCGCCAATTTCACCACTGGGATGGGCACCCGCTGCGTTAAAATATCTTAAGGCGGTGTATTTTATATCATACGCATGGTCAGACCAATACAGTAATTTTTCCACGGTGAGTTTGGTTTCTCCATACGGGTTTTTTGGGATGGTTGGATCTGATTCTAGAATGGGAATCTGTTCAGGTTCACCATAGGTGGCGGCGGTTGATGAGAAAACGATATGGTTTACTTTGAATTCTCTCATCATTTCTAACAGGCAGATTGTGCCGCTTACGTTGTTATCATAATACTTTAGTGGATTCTCCATACTTTCACCAACAAGTGAATCTGCTGCGAAATCGATGACGGCATCTATTCTTTCCGATTCAAACAGTTCTCGTAATTCCGTCTCTGAGCGAATATCGCCGAGATAAAAGGGCACCTCTTTAGGTACGGCATGTCGATGTCCTTTATACAAATTATCAAACACCACCACCTTTTCTCCACTTTCTAATAACGCCCTTACTGTATGACTGCCTATGTATCCTGCTCCTCCACAAACCAGTATTGACATGTTTTGACCCCCTTTGTCGATTCCAAAAATTGTTCTTTGATTTAGTGTATAATATTGTGATTACAGTGAAAAATGTTGTTATAGATTTGTTTTCAGTATGTCTGTTGTTTATTGATGAATAAAAACAAGCTGTTTGAATTATACCACTGTTGTTTGTTTGACTTTGCAGTCAGTTTATAAAGTCAGTATGGAGGGATAATATGAAGGCAATAGGGTTGGTTTTAATGATGATTATGTTGAGTGTGTCCGTTTTAGGAGAGGAGTTCAAGACAATTACATACGATTTGACGGATCTTTATTATGATAATGATTTGATTTCAACCGGGGTTGATCAAAATTACAACTTCTATTTTCCGGTTGTGAATACGGATGCAGTTGAATCTGGAAATTTTTTAGTATTTTACGAATATGCACAGATAGCCGGTCCAGGCTCGATGCTTGTGTTCAGCATCGACGATGTCCCTGTTCAAACGGTTTTTCTTGAACAATCAAAAGGTCAGATGTCACTTTCAATCCCTTCGGACTTTTTAAAACTGAATTCATTAGTCAAATTATCGTTGGCTATTACACTTGATTATTCCCTTTGTGATGATTCCCGAATCAACAAAGACGCTTTGTGGTTTAGAATAAAGAAAGAGAGTCGGCTTGAATATGCCTATTTGGAGCAGTCTATTGAAACGATCAGTGCTTTTCTTTCACCGATGAATCCCGATCGGTTCTTTGAGCTGGTTTACGAGGGTTCTGATGAACAGTTTGTGTTGCTCACTCAAATGGCTCAGTATTTGGGCTATCTTTCAAGAGGGGTTAAAAGGCAATTGAATGTGGTTAATACGCCTACCGGTTTGCATAACTCGATTGAGATAAGCTCAGATTCATCCCGTGTGCAATTGGCAGATAACGGATCCAAGCTATCCATTGGAAAGGAAATTTCAGAGGTTTTTCCTTTCATTAACGTCATTCCCACGGACTCCTTGCTGGTTGAACAAGGGAGTGTTAAAGAGCGTAATGATCATACCCTTTCCTTTTCAGATTTGAATATCAATACCATACGGACCGATGTGGTTTACAACAACCAGGTCAGTTTTCCGCTGACTTTGGATCGATTCGGCGGTGTTCCTGAAGAGGTTTGGTTGGATTTGAAATTCTCCTTTTTCAACAAATTGAGAGAGGAGGGATATTCTCTTAATATCTTTTTAAATGATGATTTGCTTCAATCCATTAACGTTTCACAATTTGATCATGAGCAACGCATGAATCTGAAAATAGCCGTTCCTTCTGATTATTTTAGGGCTTTTAACACATTGAGTTTTGAAATGGTTAATCAAAAGAGTGAATGTGATGAATTTTCTGTGATCATATACGATGATTCAACCTTTTCGTTCACCGATTCAAGGCCTTATCTCAATCCGCTTATCAATGAATTCCCCTATAGTGTCTATGCCAGGACCCTTTATGTTGTTTCAAATTTTTCGGATGATACGGCCAAAGCAATAGTCAAACTGGCGTATGAAAAAGGGCGTATCGCTTCAATGTATTTATCCCCGCAAGTGATAACAATGGAGGAATTTGCTCAGGATGAAACGGCATTGAGTCAATATGACAGTCTTGTTTTTCTGATTGATTCGGCTGACTTTTTCCCGTTAACCCAGTTGGTTCAACTCACCGATTCATTCAGTATTAGTGACGATGAAGGTGGAATGATATTTGAAGCGATGACTTCCGATGCCTTTGATGTGGTTTACAGCTTCAATTACAAAGGCTTACCGGCTGTTGCTTTTAGCGGTTTTTCAAAGTCATTTGGCCCTGTAGACAGCCGTTTTTTCATAAAAACTTCGCAAGCGGCATCCAATTTCGCACTTTTCAGTGAATCCGGTATCTTTGCTTTTGATGTCGGTGAAGAGAAATTGAGCGTTGAATCTGAAAGAAAGGATCAAGAGCAAACAAAATCCTTTTGGATGCAAAACAGATTGTGGATTGTTGTTTTGATCGTTGTAGTGATTCTGTATATTCTTATTAGCTCTTATAACAAAACATCCAAAGGCAGATAAGTATGCCGGAAAGTTTAACGAAAGGGGAAAGGATTGGTCAAATCTGCATTCAAGAAGGTTTGATTACCCCTGAGCAATTGGATGAAGCCCTTATTATTCAGAAGAATAAAGGGGGCAGGATCGGATGGATTTTGTCATCCATGGGTTACATCAAACGGATAGAGCTGTTCAGGGTTTTGAGTCAGCATTATTCACTGAAATTCGCCACCCCGGATTTTGACAGGATCAAGAAGACCATTGATAAATCACTTTTTCAGCGGATTACAAGGGAAGAAATACTTGATCGGCAGGCAATACCCTATCAAATGACGGGTGAGGGGACATTAATTCTATTGAATTCGTATCCCGGAACAGAAAAAACAAAACTTTTTTTTAAAGAACGGTTTGAAGTAAATGAGATTGAAGAATGGGTAATCACCGATCTGGATTTAGTGGATTTGGTTCAGACCGTTTATGCGGAAAAATTAGCCGATGATTCGATTTTTGGGTTGTTTTACCGTGAGCCGGATGAATCAGCTTACCGGGTGTTTTCATCCCGTCAAGTGGTTTTTTTTGCTGCGTTGACTTTGTTGGCAGCTGCTTTCATCTTTTTTTATCCACTGAAAACGCTGGGTTTTTTGATCTTCATCGCCCAGATGATATACCTGGTTATGATTGGGTTTAAATTTCTCCTCACCATTAACGGGTCAATCGATGAAATCACTTATAAGGAAAATAGCGAGGAACTTCGTGCGATTGCCGATTCGGAACTGCCTGTTTACACGATTCTTATACCCGTTTTCAAGGAACCCGATGTGATCAAAACGTTGATAGAGGCCGTAAAAAAGTTTGATTATCCTCAAAATAAGCTGGATGTAATCTTATTGTTGGAGGAAAAGGACAAAGAGACCTATGAGGCAGCAAAAAAGGCTGAACCGCCCTCCAATTGGCGATTTTTGGTTATTCCACCATCCCAACCTCAAACCAAGCCAAAGGCCTGCAATTATGGTTTGTTTTTTTCCAGAGGGGAATATTTGGTTATTTACGATGCAGAGGATATTCCCGAACCGGATCAGCTAAAAAAATCCTATTTGGCTTTCAAAAACAATGACGAGTCTTACATTTGTTTTCAGGGGGCTTTGAACTATTTTAACAAAGATCAGAATTTGCTGACGAAACTCTTTACTTTGGAATATTCCTATTGGTTTGATTACATGCTTCCGGGTTTATTCATGATGGATTTGCCCATTCCTTTGGGTGGAACCAGCAATCATTTCAAGGTTGACAAATTGCGTGAGATTGGCGGATGGGATCCTTTCAATACGACGGAAGATGCTGATTTGGGAATCAGGGCTTCCGCTGAGTCTTATCGAGTGGGGATTATCCGTTCCACAACATATGAGGAAGCGAATCCACAGGTTTGGAATTGGATTCGCCAACGATCCAGATGGGTGAAAGGGTACATGCAAACCACGCTTGTTTACAACCGCCATCCTTTGAAGATGATCAAGGTCCTGGGATTAAAAAAGTGGCTGTCTTTTCAGTTTTTTATCGGGGGTACACCTCTTGTTTTTCTCATCAATCCTATATTATGGAGTTTTTTTATACTGTGGATGACTGTCAACCCGGCGTTTTTAAATGAGATGTTTACCCCATTTACATTGGGGCTTTCACTTTTCAATTTTTTATTCGGAAACTTTTTAGGCATTTATATGAATCTGCTGGGCGCATTCAGAAGACGGAATTTTTCGCTGATTCCCATCAGTCTGCTGAACCCTTTTTATTGGTTGCTGCATTCAGCCGCTTCTTATAAGGCTTTGTGGCAATTACTTTATAAACCGCATTATTGGGAAAAAACGGTTCACGGCTTAAGCAAAAAGGATTGATCAAGATGAAGATTACTCAATTTCCTTCTCTAAAAGACAATTGGAAAAGATTTCTTGTTTTTTTCATCCTTCTGGTTTTTCTTTATATGTTTATCAGCCAACTGTTGATGGCACAAAATTTCTATCCGAATGTTGATCAGCGGATGTTATCCCGAATTTTACTTGATAAGGTACATTCCAGGGGATTTCTGGAATCGGATTCTTTTGATATTCCTTTGTTTCTCTATTACAGTTTATGGTTTTTTCCTCAATGGCCGGCTTTTTTTTCCATTATCGTTGGAGCCTTTGTCATTTCTTTTCTGATTGTGTATGTTTTGGAAAATTTTAAGACCCCTCTGATCAAAATTGTTTTTTCATCTGCCATCGCTCTGTTGCCATCCTCTGTTTACGTGATATCAAATCAGCCCATGATTGCTCTGTTGATGTTTTTTTTCAGTCTCGCTCTGTATTTTTTGCTTGAATTTTATCAATCTCAAAGGGTATTTTATCTTTTTTTGTCTGCCATCGCCTTCGGATTGCAGTTTTATATACAATTTCAATTTTTCTGGCTGGGTCTTTTGTTGATTCTTTTTTTTGCCGTGAGTTACTGGAAAACGGGTTTAATTATCAATTATCTGATTACCATTCTATTTCCTTTGCTGTTTTTCTTACTGAGTTGGTTTTTTCTCATTTGGGTTTTTCGTGGGGATCTTTCTCGTTTGAGCACTCAAGTGTTTAGTCTGGATTTGAAAAACGGTATAAACTGTCTGTTTCAATGTTTTCAAACGAATTTGATCAGCCGATGGCCGATTATGCTGTTTTATTTGTATATTTTATTCAGGGTGGGCCGATACCGTTCGTTTTATCGCTCGCCGCTTTTTTTAGCCTTTATGGCACCATTTATCCTCATTTTTATTTTAGGGACCGGTGGCAATCAGACATCCACGTCTGCCTTTATTATTCTGTCTTTGATGAACTTGATTATCTTATTCCCCTATTTGGGACCCCTGGTTAATGAAAAACGCCAAAAAGTCGTGATAGCCATTTTCCTGATTTTTATTTTTGCTTATGATGTCTGTTCCTTTTTGTATTTGAGAAGGGAGAATGAAGGAGCTTTTTTAAAGGCGTTTCAAGGGGAATACAAAAATGAGTCGGTAGCAGAATACCGTATAGCTGCTTCTCAATTGACGCCGTTCCACTCGGTTTTAACGGATACGGAATACACCTATCCGATTTTTTGTTTTTACGAGGGAAACGGAACAATCATAACAAAAGGCTCCCCACTTTATCAAACGGCTATGGCCAATCCTGCGCATTTTGCCCAGGCTTATTTGGTTGACAAACAGTCAATGTCAATCAGTCAGGATTCTGAGAGATTATCTGAGGCGTATGGCTATCGCTATTACGAATCGGAACGGTTTATCATCTTTAGCACACAAAAATAAACCATATATGATTGAAATCTATAATATCAACCAATAACGGATTATTTCGTTTTTCTTAAGAAGAACTCGCCCCGATCAGGTCTAAATTGGAAGATCGTTACGTGTTCGGCGTTGTAATCCCTGTATTTGTCGTTGGAGATAATGTGGTATTTTTTTTCGTAGGCAATTTTTAAGACCAGTTCATCGGCGGGGGAATAGAAGCTTACGTTGGGGTTATTCAGAAAATTCTTTTCCCAATAATCCCTTTTTTTGTTGATGATAAAATCCGCATTGGCATCAAATACAAAAAGCAATGGAAAGTAGAGTGTTTCAGTGATGCCCAATACATTCAACAGTTCTTTCAGTCTCAACGGATCCGGTTCTATCAAACCTGAAAAGATGATATTGCTGCCGTCAATCACCAGACCAGTTTTGGATGTTTGCGTAATGATGCGTCTGAGGTAAGGATGGATGGAATGCGCTTTTAGTGTTTCGATCATGGCGTCTTTTTGTGAAGGTTCCAACGTTGAATAAAATTCTTGTATCCATTTTATTTCAAATTCTTTCAACCGATAGGGATCCAGTTGTTGAACCTCTTGAACGATCTCGTTTTGTATTTTGATATCTTGTGAATCCGAAAAGGGACTTGTTCTTACTCCGCCGGAAGACTCGCTGTGTGATAGGGTTTTAAAGGCAGCTTCCAATTCGATGGGATCTTTGAAATAATCAGCTAAATCCGTTCCTTTTATTTTCTGTGAAAGAAGTGTGTTGAACGTTAGGTAGGACATTCCGGAAATGTTGATCCCTAAGGTTCTTTTAGCATGCGTTAAAAGAGCCGCTGAGGGAAAATAAAAAAAACGGGGTGCGGTGTAAAATAAAAAAGGGGCAATAGTCCAGTCGTCGCATTCCAAGATTTTTAACGATTCGTTAAATCTTGTCTGAAATTTGCCTTTGCCGTAGAGTATTTCATCCAAAGCAATGACGATGCTGAGGGGGTCTTTCAATTTAAGTTTGTCAAACAGTCTTTGATCGCATTTTTTAAGAAGCGTATGGAGTTCCTTTTTTGACAGGTTCTTCAGGTGTTCCCTTGAGCAACTTGTTCGGATGGCTTTTGATTTGGCTCTTAAGTCGCTTAGATTTTTCAGATATTGGGCATCATAGGCGATATCCTTTAACTTTTTCAACTGTTCATCACATTCCTCCATTTACGATGGAGAACCAGACGGGGTAAGTAAAAAGGAATAGAAATGTTGAATAGACTACAACCGCACTGGCAAAGTCTTTTTCTTTCTCATGACTATTGGCATCGGATAACCCTTCGGCTAATATAGCCGTATTCACAGCGGTGGGCATCGCCAGTTCTAAAACAAATATTTGGAATACCAATCCTTCCATTCCCATTATTTTTCCTACAAATAGGGCGAGAGCGGGGGGAAGGAAAAGCTTCATAAGAGAGGCAGGTAAGATACTGAAAAGATTTTTCAACTTGATAGGGATGTGTGATAAGTTGATCCCAACCACAAGCAATATGACCGGAATCGAACTGTCTTTCAGCATGCCAACATAATTCTTGGCCGGAGCAGGCAGATCTTGTGACCAATTAAAGCCAATTGTTCCCAATATCCAGGATACAATCAGGGTGTATAGCCAAGGGATTTTTAATATGTTCAACAAGCCTTTTTTGATCAGACCTTTTCCCTTTGCCGAGAGCATGGTGGTTCCAATAATGGGTAACAAGACCATATTGGCACTGGCCATTATCACCGCTAAGGGAATAGCTTGAGGGCCTATGGAATATTCCAAAACCGGATAACCAATGTATCCCGTATTGGAGAATGAATTGGTGTAAGACCATAAAATCAGATTTTTTTTGGTTATTTTACTGATGATCCAATAAACGATCACGATGGCAAAGGTTACAATCAGAGTGCCGAGAAAATAGCGCCAAATCATGTCGATGGTGGGAACATGCTCTGTGATATAAGTAAAGATCAGAACGGAGCCGAACAAGTAAAATGCAAGTTTTGACAGCATTTCTCCTTTTCCTTTGAATAATTTACCAAACAAGAATCCGGTGATAAAGATAGCGAAAACGGGAATGATGGATGCAAATGAATGTTGGAAAATGCCTTGGAAATCAGTCATTTTTGGTATTCCCACCTTTTTTATGTCGCAAGAAAAAGATGATATTGGCTATGTCAGCCGGATTGATACCCGGTATTCTGCTGGCCTGTCCAACGGATGAAGGCCTGATTCGAATCAATTTTTGTTTGGCTTCGGTAGCGAGATTTTCCACTTTTTCGTAATCAACATCATGGGGAATCAGAAAATTCTCCATTTCTTCAAATTGTTTGATTTCACGGAGCGATCTTTCGATGTATCCCTCATATTGAATTTCAATGTCTACCTGTTCAATAATGTCGTCATCTTCAATGGGATGATCATCCCATTTTTTTATCATAGAATAGCTTATGTCTGGCCTTTTCAGTAAGTCAATCAGTTTTTTGGATTCTCTTAAGGGCGAGGAGTTTTTTTTCACCAGAAAATCATTGATCTCGTCTCCCATTTTGACTGGGACTTCTGCCAATCGCTTGACTTCACGGCTGACCCTTTCCTGAATCTTGAGTGTTTTTTTGTAGAATTCTTCAGGGATAAGACCAAAGGAGTAGCCGTATTTGGCCAATCTCAAATGAGCATTATCATGCCTTAATAATAAACGGTGTTCTGCTCTTGAAGTGAGCAAACGGTAAGGTTCATCCGTTCCCTTGGTAACCAGATCATCGATGAGAACGCCTAAATAGGATTCGTTTCTCTTTGGATACCAGTTTTGTTTTCCGTCTAATGTCAACACGGCATTAAGTGCCGCAATAAAACCTTGCCCAGCCGCTTCTTCATAACCACTTGTTCCATTGACTTGCCCAGCGAAGAACAATCCTTCAATGGATTTGACTTCCAGATACTCAGTCAGTTGTTCAGGGAAGATGTAATCGTATTCAACGGCGTATGCCGGCCTGATGATCTGAGCTCTTTCCAATCCTTCAATGGTTCGGATCATTTCTTCTTGAACATGAAATGGCAGACTGGTACTTAATCCGCCGATGTAATATTCTTCGTTTCTCCTTGTCTCCGGTTCGATAAACAATTGATGGGAATCCCGGTCGGAAAATTTAAGCACTTTATCTTCTATAGAGGGGCAGTACCTGGGCCCGGTGCCATCGATGAGTTTAATGTCACCGTAAAGAGGTGAGTATGAGATGTTCTTTTGGATGATCTCGTGGGTTTTCTGATTGGTCCGTGTGATATAGACCGGCCACTGGTCAGAAAGGACCTTTTTTTCTGAAAAAAAGGAAAAGGCCAAGGGTTCATCGGATGTTGTCTGCTTTTCCATTTTGTGAAAATCAATGCTGGATTTTAGGATTCTCGCAGGTGTACCGGTTTTAAATCTGCCGATTTCCAGTCCTATTTCTTTGATGGAATCGGAGATAAGATCAGCTGAGAACTCTCCCAGTCGTCCGGCAGACAGTTCGGTAGGGCCAACAAATATCTTTCCCTTAATAAATGTTCCAGCAGTAATGATCAAACTTTTACAAGTGTATTTTTCACCAAAATGTGTTTGGACGCCGGCAATCTTGGAACCTTTCAGCAGGATTTTTTCTGCGAGCCCGTATCGAATTTGGAGGTTTTCCTGTAACATCAATCGACGTGTCATTTCTTCACTGTAATCGTATTTATCAATTTGGGCCCTAAGAGCGTGAACCGCAGGACCCTTACCGGTATTGAGCATTCGAATGTTCGTCATGGTGGCATCGGTATTTTTTGCCATTTCTCCGCCTAAGACGTCTATTTCACGAATCACAACCCCTTTGGCCGGTCCTCCGACAGAAGGATTACAAGGGGCCCAAGCAACTGTATCAAGGTTTAGATTTAAAAGTAGTGTGTTTTTCCCCATTCTGGCTGAAACCAAAGCTGCTTCTACACCGGCATGTCCGGCGCCTACTACAATAATATCAAAATCGTAACTCATTGTCTTTATTCATTTCCTTTCATCTTCTATTGTATGGCATAAAGCCTATTTTGTTTTAATTCTGAAAATCATTAATGATGCAAATAAAGAAGCTCCCAAATAGGTGAACAGATAGATGGATTCATTGAGCAAGGATCCCAATGGTTTTCCGGCAATCATCAGTTTTCTTAAGACGTCGGTCAAAACGGTGATGGGAAGAGCCGGTGCGATCATTTGCATGATTTTGGGCATTTGAGAAAGGGGAAAAAACACCCCACCTCCTAAAAACATGAGGAAAACGATGGCAGCTGCTACACCCATTGACACATCGGAGTTTGGGGAAAATACAGAAATCAGAAGTCCCAATGACAGATAAGTCAGCATGCCGATGGTTAACAACAATCCGACAATCAAAACCGATCCTTCAAAATTGATATGTAGGATGTAAATGCTTCCCAGCAATAATGAGATAGTTTGAACGAGTCCCAATATGGAATGGGCGAAATATTTTCCTAAAACATAAGATAATCTACTGGAAGGTGTGACTCTGAAACCGTCGATGATGCCTTTGTCTTTTTCACGGCTGACTGATCCGGTGATGCCTATCAGCATGGTGGATAGGATAACGAATGCCAGTACTCCGGGTGCCATGACATCCGGATAGTCCAACGTGTTATGTTCTATACCTTCAACTCTTAATTCAGGAACTTTTACATCTCTGGAAGGGGTCATTTTTTCATCCAAATCCATTTCGATCATGGCGCCATATTCTATCTCACCCAATGCCGTTCTGAGTAATTTGAAAATGGTAACGCTTTCAAGGAGTGATGCACTACTTGGGATGTAGGAGATATAGGTATCATTCCCTTGAAGCATATTGGCGGTAAATCCAATGGGTATGACAATCAACCCGTCAATTTCACCTTTGTCAAGAGCCGTCAAGGCCTGATCTTTGTCTGTAATTCTGTATATGTTTTCCTGTTTTAAGAATCCGAGGATGAAATTAGCCAAGTATTTTCCCAAAAATGTTTTGTCTTCTCCCAATACGCCAATTGAAATGTCATCCAGCGCTCTTTCCGTTGGAATAAACATCAGTGACACCGTCAAAAGGAGAAAAGGAGTAACAATTAATATAACAAAGAAAATGGGATTTCTAATAATGTACTTTATTTCAGTCAAAAAATGTTGAACAAATGAATTCATAATCCATCACCTTAAAAAAGAATAAAAACTACATGGGAATTATAACAGAAATAACCCCCAAGAAATAATTAAGAAAAAACTCCGAGTTTTAAACCCGGAGTTTTTTTATATGGCGTAAAAACGATTTAATAAATGGAATAGGGACTCAGTTCTACAGAATAAATAGGCCGTGCGGGAAAATGATATCGTTCTTGTTGTAAATATTCAACAGTATATTCAGTTGTGAGTTCAAACGATGGAATGACATCCAGGTGACTTTGTTGATCACGCTGGAATTGATTAAATTTTAAACCAAACCTCAGATCATTTTGATTTGAATCGAAAATGTTTAAAAAGGAAAGCGTGCTATCAAGATGTAAACTGGGTTCGATGGAACAAACCGCTGTATGCTGGGTTCCAGTGGCTGAAACGATGTCAATGCTTCTTCTAAAATCGGCATATGGGAGCCATTGTGATGGATTGTCCCAATCCTGGGCATCAATTCGAAGAGAGTAATAAGTGTCGTCGAATTGATAAGTCACTTGTGAATTTATCCGCCCTTCTCCTTCAGAATGAGTTGAAAAGCCAAATCTGATTGTACCGGATAGTGGAATATCCATAATATCTACGGTGATGGGTTCATCGAAAAAATAAGTACTGGGTATTTCTCTTTCGGATGAATTGACTTCCATGGTGATATTTCCACGAATGGCAAATATCGGATGATAGAAAAACCGAATCAAATCATCGTTTAAACCCATTTCAAAATCAATGTCCATAAATGACAGGAGGATTTGAACCGGTTCATGAGAATGTATACGGATACTGGAGTTTTCACTCTGAGAGCGATGGTCTATCCTGCCCGACCACAAAACATACTCTTCATCCATCCTGTTTTCAAACAGATAAGGTTCGTCTGGGTTTGTTCTGAAAACCCCTTTATATTTAATGCCTTTAAGAAAATCAGAAAACTCGGAAAGCTCCAGTTCACCCAGTTCCAATGTCTTAATATTGCCCGTTCCCTGAACATTCTCGATTCTTTTTAGCGGACAACCCATGGAATGATCGTAAGAAGGCCCCAAAAGGAAAAAATCGCCACTTTTAATCTCCAGATTCATGGAGTTCGTGTCGATATCAATGGTCCTTTCCCCCGGATCATAATGATTGAGTACGGGTAATCCTTTTTCATCGATACATATTTTGTTTGCCCTATCGATTGTCATAATAGGGTAGTTCTTCTGCCCATCAACGGGAATGATTCTGAAAGTAGCGGACATTTGGGGTGTGTTGTTCAGTTCCAAGAAAACGGCATTGGATAAATTTCTTGTTTGAGATAACGTTGTGTCAGTACCTGAAAATCGTATATCCCAAATCTCGTCTCCGTTGAGATCCAGCGTTTGATCATTGCTCAGATCATGAATACTAACGGTTTTAGATGCTTCCGAAGTGTAAAAAATGTTTTTAAAGGAAACTACGTTTTCGCTGATAGCTAAAAACTCTAGGCATGAATAATCCTCACTGTAGCCGGTGGTGGTTTGTTTTAGCATTCTGACACCGACCTTGTCTGCAGTGCTGAACATTGATATTTGCGGGTTATCAAAATCATGCAAAATCTTTCCATTTCTGAAAAAACCCGCTTTCAATTCCTCCAAAGAAAGATATGGATCGGGAATCGGATCATTCCTGTCATTCACGCAAGAAGTTAGCCCCAAAGCGACAATAATCGATAGAATAATAAACAAAAAAGTGGTTTTACTCTTCATTTTTATTCCCCCCCTATTTAATTAATGCTATTATAACATGATTCTATTTACTTTTTTCAAGTGCATTTAACAAAAAAACCATGTGGGTTTCGGATAATTTGGAATATGTACTATAATAAGATCATTATATTATACGGGAGGATGAAAAAAATGTCACAACTTGAAATGATTGAACCTCAATCGGTTATCAGAAATTTTCAGAAGCTCTGCGCCATTCCGCATTGTTCAGGCAGTGAAAAGGCTATCAGTGATTTTTTAGTGAAATTTGCTGAGGATTTGGGATATGAAGCCTATCAGGATAAAGTATGGAACGTCATTATTAAAAAACCGGCTTCTGAGGGATATGAGGGGTTATCGCCTGTTATTCTTCAAGGACATATGGATATGGTTTGCGAAAAAAATAAAGCGACTGAACATGACTTTTCAAAGGATCCTTTGAAATTAGTTGTCGAAGGGAATATTTTAAGAGCATCTGGTACTACCCTTGGTGCCGATGATGGCATAGCTGTGGCCTACTGCATGGCTATTCTTGAAGACAAAAGTCTTTCCCATCCGCCATTGGAGATAGTCATCACCACTCAGGAGGAAACAGGTATGGGAGGAGCGATGGAACTGGAAAGCGAAAAACTCGCCGGTAAGACTCTCATTAATATCGATGCTGAACAAGAAGGTGTTTTTCTCGTTAGTTGTTCAGGAGGGATAAGGTCTACACTAACGCTTCCTTTAAAGAAAAAGGCAGCCAAAAAAGAAGAAACGTTAATGGAGCTGTCTATTACTGGTTTAAGGGGCGGCCATTCAGGAGCAGAAATCCATAAAGGTCGAGGAAACGCCAATAAATTGATGGGGCGTGTGCTTTACGAATTGAACCGAAAAGTGAAATTCAACCTTTATTCGCTTGAGGGCGGGGCAAAGACCAATGCTATCCCCAGAGAATGTCTTGCTGTGGTCGGCTTTGACCCGCAAGAGAATGATGCAATAGAAAAAAGAATCAAGAAGATAGAAAATATCATTTCTCAAGAGTATGCTAAAACCGATCCGGATTTTAAAATTGTTTTTGCAAACACCAATAGTTTAGCGAAAGATCGGCAATTACCCTTAAAAAAATCATGCAAAAACAAGGTTATTCACCTTTTGCTGAATAATCCAAACGGTGTTTATACCATGAGTCAAGATATGGAGGGTTTGGTGGAAAGCTCAAATAACCTAGGCGTTATTCTCTTTGAAGGAGATAAGATTCTTTTCTTAAATTCCATCAGAAGTTCAGTGGAAAGTAAAAAGGTTGAAATCAATAGAAAATTGGAAGAGCTGGCGGAATTTACCGGTTGTAGTTTTGAAAGTGGTTCGGATTACCCAGGATGGAAGTACCGAGAAGATTCGAAGTTGCGAGAACATATGAAGCGGGTATATCAGGAAATGTATGGAAAAGAGCCCGTTATAGAAGCGATACACGCCGGATTAGAGTGTGGGTTGTTTTTGGAAGTAATCAACAATGAGCTGGATATGATTGCAATGGGACCCAATATGCATGATGTGCATACTCCTGATGAACATCTCGAATTGGATTCTGCCGGAAGAGTTTATGACTTTTTAGTTGAAGCATTGAAAAGAATGAAGGAGATGTAATCAGTGGAGGATATTTATTTAAAAGAAGCCGGTGAGTTAATCGGTTTTATTGAAAAATCACCCAGTCGTTTTCATGCAATAGAAATGGCAATGAAAATAGCAGAAGGGTTTGGTTTTCAAAGGCTGGATATCAAGAGGAAATGGGAACTAAAAAGAGGCGGCAAATATTTTACAACTAAAAATGATTCATCCATGGCTCTTTTCATCTTGGGAGAGGATTCGCCGGCTGAAGCCGGATTTAAGATTATTGGTTCTCATACGGATTCTCCCGCTGTTCGGATTAAGCCAAATCCGGAGATTAAAGTCGGTGAAAATTATCTGAAACTAAACACCGAAATTTACGGTGGCCCTATTCTTTACTCGTGGTTTGATCGCCCTCTTGGACTTGCAGGCAGAGCGGCTTTTAGAAATAAGGCATCGGGTGCCATCATTTCCAAACCGGTTGTTTTGAAAGGGCTTAAAACCATTATTCCCAGTATTGCCATTCACATGAACCGAGAAGTCAATTCCGGGTTTAAGGTGGACAATCAAAAGGATATGCTCCCTTTCATTGGTTCAGTGACCAAAGCAGTTCAAGAGTTTAATCTCATGCAGTTGATAGCGGATCAATTAGATATTCAAAAGGATCAGGTGCTTGATTTTGAGTTATATTTGTTTGATCTGGCCGAGGGCCAGATTATTGGCTGTGATCATGATATGATTTCCTGTTCTCAATTGGATGATTTAGCCATGGTATATGCTTCAATGAAGGCCTTGGTTGAAACGCAAAGCGGTTCAGAAACCAAGATGGCCATGTTTTTCGACAATGAAGAAATTGGGAGTCAGACGATGCAGGGGGCTGATTCGCCCCTCTTGGGATCCATTTTGGAGCGAATTTCTATCGGGTTGGGAGAAGGACGTGAGGGTTTTTTGAGGTCTTTGGAAAATTCTTTTGTGATTTCATCGGATATGGCCCATGCCCTTCATCCAAATGCCACAGAAAAACATGATCCTACGAACAAACCGGTCATCAACGGTGGTCCGGTGATCAAAATCAGTTCGAATTTTCGATATACTAGTGATAGTGAATCATCTGCCTATTTTGAAGGGCTCTGCAAAAAGGCGGGGGTATCGGTTCAACGATTTGTGAATCATTCCAATGAAAGAGGTGGATCGACAATAGCGCCTATCACTGCGGGAAGATTGGGGATTCGGTCTGTTGATATCGGTAATCCCATGCTTTCGATGCATTCGATCAAAGAATTGTGTGGCGTCATGGATCATTATCATCTTATCCAAGTTTTTAAGGCTTTTTATCAATAAAAACGCTTCTTAAGAATACTAATATAAAAAAAGAACCCGCAGAAAAACGATTTGCAGTGAACCTGCGGGTTCTTTTTTTATCTTTGCGTTTCTTAACGTTGATGCTATTCTTTTTCTTCAGTTACGGGCGCATCAGGTGCATTCTTAATGACACTGTTGATGCCGTTTTTACATGATGCTTTAGATTTGTAGCCTTCTGATGCCAAGATGTTTTCACCATTTCTGGCGTTCAATCTGAATCTGAACTCCCCGCCTTTGTCAGTATACATCTCAAATTTTGGATTGGTGATTTTTTCGTAGTTTTCTTCTGTTTGGTCTTCTATTTTTTCTTTTGCAACTTCAGCGTTTTTCTTAACGCTTTCAATTCCGTTTTTACAGGCTGCGATAGAAGAATATACCTCGCTGGTACCTATGACTTCTCCGTTTGAGGCTTTCAAGTCAAATTTAACCCCTGTTTTAGTTTCACGAATGACAAATTTACCCATGATGACCTCCTTTAATTTAATGGCCTAGATAACCTATACACTGGTTCGTAATGGATCGTGCTGAAAAAATCTGAAATACAATTTCCATTTAAAAAACAGGTTGATTATAAATTGATTTTGATAGAGAATAATTGAAAGTCTATAATTGCTTTATTATAACATATACCTGGTATCATTTTTTTCATCCCGTGATATAATCTATTTAAAAGAGCGGCAAAAAGGGGGGGCTAATGACAGTCGAGTCGATTCTTGATGTTGTCAGAGAAGGGGTTTATACCCTTTTGATTACTTCAGCACCAGCGTTGTTGTTAGCGTTAGGTGTGGGTTTATTGATCGGAATTTTCCAGGCGGTTACATCAATAAACGAACAGACTTTGACGATGGTTCCAAAGATTCTGGTGGTGTTTTTGACGCTTGTTTTTTTGGGTGGTTGGATGTTGGAAAATCTGATCGATTATTTCGTTCAGATCTTCAATTTCTATTTTACCTTAATTTAGCAAACTATGGATATCGTTTTACAGAATTGGTTTTTCTTTAGGTTTATGACTTGGATGGCGATTCTCTCCAGATTTTCAGGCTTGTTTGTGATTGCGCCATTTTTCTCTGGGAACCTTTTTCCCCTTCGGGTTAAAATACCTTTGACGGTTACCCTATCTTTTATTGTTCTTTATTTTGTGCCGGATTACATTCCAGTAGATTTACCGGTCGGTGATATAGCAGCGATTATCTTGATCAACTTCTTGTATGGTTTTTCAGCAGGACTGATTGCCAATTTGATGTTTTTTGGTCTTCTTTTTGCGGGTGATATCTTCGGGTATCAACTGGGTTTTGCTGCGGCTAATATCTTTGATCCTCAGAGTCAAACTGAAAGTGTCATTGTCAGTCAACTGGTTTTTTTAACCGGTACTTATATATTTACGATTATCAAAGGTCCGGTCGTTTTGCTGGGAATCCTGATAGAAAGTTTTAGTCAAGTACCGGCGGGAATCATGGCTTTTGAGAGAGAGTTATCATGGAATCTTTCTTTGGTGTTGGGTGAAGTTTTTGTATTTGGAATGAAGGTGGGAATGCCCATGATTGTGTTCATGCTATTGGTCACAGTAGTATTGGGAATTATGGCAAAACTGTTACCTCAATTGAATGTCTTTGTTGTGGGAATTCCTTTAAAAATATTTGTCGGATTGATCATTCTCATTGGGCTTCTGCCGATTCTTGCTGAGACTATGGTAAGATATACACAAGAACTGGGGGATTGGATATCAAATACGATGAAAGCCTTTTAACAGTTAGATCAAGTGGTTTGAAAATTAATATTCAGTTCTTTGCCAATGATCCGGATAAAACCGAAAAAGCCACTCCCAGGAGAAGGCAAAAGGCTAGAGAAGAAGGTCAGGTCTCTTATTCAAAGGATCTCGCTTTGGCAGTGGTCTTTTTGGGTGTTATCGTCATGTTGCGTTTGATGATTCCGATGGTATACAAGGGTATAGAGCAAATGCTCATCTTTTTTTGTGCTTTACCGGATATTGGCGATTATCAGGAATACAGTGCCTTGGGGCACTATTTATCTGCTAACGGCCAGGATTTGATGTGGGGATTGGTGATTATTTTGCTATCGGGTGTGGTCATGGCTATCGCCACGGGATTTGCCCAGACAAAAGGGTTGGTCGTTCTAAAAAAAGCGTTTAAATTCGATCTGAAGAAGATAAATCCCATTGAAGGCTTTAAACGGTTGTTCTCTTTGAGATCAGTGATCGAGTTGCTGAAAAATCTTGCAAAATTGGCCATATTGGGATTTATCGGTTATTCATTTATTAGTGGTGTCTGGTCGGTTCTTTTCCTGTTGCCGGATTATTCGTTGGAACAATCGTTGATATTTTTAGCTGATTCTTTGTATCAAATGTCGTTGAGGATAGCCATGGCCCTGATTGTTTTGGGCTTTGTCGATTTTTTTTACCAAAGGTGGGAATTTGAACGGGATATAAAAATGTCCAAAAAAGAAATCAAAGACGAAAGAAAGGATATTGAAGGAAATCCGGAGATTAAACGAAAACAGCGACAGATGATGGCGGAGATGTCTCAAAGGAGAATGATGGAAGAAGTGCCGTCTGCTACCGTTGTGGTAACTAACCCGACCCATTTGTCCATCGCCATCAAATTCGTATTGGAGAAGATGAATGCTCCCGTAGTCGTGGCGAAAGGTGCCGATCATATCGCCTTCCGGATTCGGGAAATTGCAAAAGAGTACCATGTTCCCCTATACGAGGATAAAAAGCTGGCATGGGAACTTTACGAAAGAGTGGAAATCGGCGAGGAGATTCCAAATGATATGTACAGGGCAATTGCTGAAGTATTGGCGTTTATTTTTAAAAACTCTGGAAAGGTGTAAACAATGAAAAACCGTGATGTCATCGTTTCGTTAATGATCGTCGGTATCATCTTTTTAATGATATTGCCTGTACCCACGTTTTTGCTGGATTCCTTCCAGATGATCAATATATCTTTTTCTCTTGTAATTATTTTATCAACGATGTATGTTCGATCGGCGCTTGAATTGTCATCTTTTCCCAGTATTCTTTTGATCATTACTTTGCTGCGTTTGGCATTAAACGTCACTTCGACCAGATTGATTTTATTGAACGGGAAAAATTTCGACGGTAAGGTTGTTAGAACTTTTGGTAATTTTGTGGTGAGCGGAAATTATGTTGTGGGATTGATTATCTTTTTGATTCTCGTCATCATCCAATTTATTGTTATCACAAAAGGTTCCGAGAGAATTTCTGAAGTCGCTGCCCGTTTTACATTAGATGCAATGCCCGGAAAACAAATGAGTGTTGATGCTGATTATAACGCCGGTTTAATCACTGAAGATGAAGCGAGAAAAAAAAGAGAAGATATTCGCCGTGAAGCTGACTTTTACGGAGCGATGGATGGTGCCAGTAAGTTTGTTCGTGGAGATGCCATTGCGGGAATTATTATTGTTTTTATTAACATCATCGGCGGTTTGATTATTGGTGTTGTCCAACAGGGGATGGACGTGGCGGAAGCTGCACAGGTGTTCACTCTGCTCACAGTTGGAGACGGATTGGCTTCCCAGATACCGGCATTGCTGATTTCAACTTCAAGCGGTATTTTGGTTTCTAGATCTGCTTCTGAGTCAAACCTGGGGAATGATATGCTTCGTGAATTAGCAGGCGAAACGAAGGTTTTGTATCTGACAGGCGGTGTTTTGGTATTCTTGACAGTTTTTACTCCGCTACCTACGATTTTGGGTGTCATTATTGGCGGCGGTTTGATTTTGGTGGCTTATTTTTCATCTCAAAAAGAAAAAGAGGTAGCGGTTGCACAAACTTCTGGGGGAACAGGGGGCGGCTTTGCCGGCTTGGAAGGGCCTAAGTCAAAAGGACCTTCAGGAGGGGGAGCAGAAGGCGAAAGCGCACAAATGCCCAGTGCGCCCTCACTCACCTCTGCAGAGGAGGTCTCAGAAATTCTTCAATCGGATACCTTGGATGTGGAATTTGGTTATGGGATTTTGCCATTGGCTGATCCGGGGCAAGGAGGAGATTTACTGGACAGGATTACGATGGTGAGAAAACAAACCGCATATGAATATGGGCTTATTCTAAGCCCAATCAGAGTAAGGGATAGCGTATTGTTAAAAGCAAACGAATATATGATAAAATTAAAGGGGACCGAATTAACTAAATACGAATTATGGCCTGATAGATTATTGGCTATCAATCCGGGAACAGCCCAAGGCATTTTGCCTGGTATAGCCAGCAAAGAACCTGCTTTTGGTTTGAGTGCTTATTGGATTGATGAAAGTCAAAGGGATCAAGCAGCCAATCAAGGCTATACCGTGGTAGATCCGCCAAGTGTTTTTGCCACCCATTTTTCAGAAATTGTGAAGCAGCATGCTCATGAATTGTTGGGTAGAAAGGAAATGGATTTGTTGATCAAAGGATTAAAAGAAAACTTTTCCGAGCTTGCTGATGAAGTGATTCCAGATGTTCTGAAAGTCTATGAAGTTCAGAAAATCCTCCAAAACCTTTTAAGAGAAAGGGTATCTATTAGAAATTTACCCCTAATCTTTGAGACAATTTCGGAGTATGCCGAGAAAACAAAGGATATTGATTATCTTACTGAATTTTCGAGACGTGCTCTTAAAAGGCAAATTTGTATTGCAAACCGATCGGATGATGGCCAGATTCACGCCGTGGGGATTGATCCGAATCTGGAAAGACAATTGTCTTCACAAATCAGGGAGACGGAAGATGAAAGGTATCTTGCCCTTAATCCTGATATGATGCAGCAATTAGTTGATCGGTTTTCAAAAGGTGTGGAAAAGATCATGCAGAAGGGTTATATGCCGATTATCGTTTGTTCAGGAAACATCAGGATTTATTTGTACAAAGCTTTAGAAAAGTCTTTGCAGAGTATTGCCTTTGTATCATATGAAGAATTGGTGGATGATATTCCATTCAGTGTAGAAACGGTGATTAAAATATGAAGATAAAAAAATACGTTGTTGATGATGTCAAAACAGCACTTAAACGAATAAAAAACGAACTAGGCGAAGATGCGGTCATCTTACAAACCCGTAAATTTAAGAAAGGCGGGTTTTTGGGGATTGGCAGTAGTATCAAATATGAAGTAACCGCTGTTGCAGATGATCGTGAGAAAAAGAGAGAAAATCGTGTTCAAGAGGGAAAAGGGGAATATGATGGTTGGGTGGATAGTAAAAAGCTCTATGAATTAAAGAAGATTCTTTCACAGAACAGCTTGATGAGAAATAGTGAAAATCAGAATAATCAAGCAGTAACATCCAGGAGAACTGAATACACACCGTCCATTCCCGAAATAGACTATCAACCTATCTATGAGAAACCAAATATGCAAAATCGGATGCCCGACAGAAATTATAATGCCATGAATAATCAGGCCAAAAACAAAGAGGAAACGACGGCGGTTTCTGTTTCCGACTATAAATCGATCAATGAAATGAAAAAAGAAATGTTGTCTATAAAACGGATTATGCAGGATTTATCTTTGAAGATGGATAAGGAATCCTATCTTCCTGGAATTCCGGAGGAGTATAAAAAGATTTTCAGGGCTTTAAAAGAGCATGAGATCAACGATGATATTGCCAGAAAGGTTGTTGAATCGCTAAGAATTGTGACGCAGGATAAAAACATCAGTACCATGGAATTCGAAAAGAAGTTTGTGGATATTCTACATCCCATCATTAAAACGGAAAACCCGCTGAAGGAATACGAAAAAGGGGATATCATTTTTTTTGTAGGCCCGACGGGTGTGGGAAAAACCACAACTTTGACTAAAATAGCTGCAATGCTTTCTTTGGAAATGCGTCGTAAGGTTGGTATCCTGACAATTGATACCTATCGTATAGCGGCTGTGGATCAGCTGAAAACCAGTGCAGATATTATGGGAATTGAAGTAGGTGTGGCGTATAATCCGGGTGAATTAAAGACGATGCTGGATAAATTTGTAAACTATGATCTTATTCTGGTGGATACTGCTGGAAGAAGTCAAAAAAATGATATGCAAATGTCTGAACTGACCCGGTATCTCCAGATTGTCAATCCGAAATTCATTTTCTTGACGGAAAGCATGAATGTAAGAAAGAGCGATCTTTTTGAAATCATAGAGCAATTCTCGGTGGTTTCACCAACGCATATCATATTAACCAAATCAGATGAAACCAGTTGTTACGGTTCAATTGTAGAGATTACTAACAATTATGATATACCCGTTGCTTTTGTGACTAATGGGCAGAGAATACCGGAGGATATTATGGTAGCAGATTCAAAAAGACTGGCTTCGATTATTGTTAAAGAGGTGTTAAAAAATGCCCGATCAAACTGAGACGCTAAAACAGGTCGTAGCGAGTCAAAATCTTGAAATTATATTAGTGGCCAGCGGAAAGGGTGGAGTCGGTAAAAGTGTAATAGCGACAAATTTAGCTGTTTCTTTAGCAAGAAATCAGAAAAATGTCCTGCTATTTGATGCAGATGCAGGTTTTGCGAATGCCGATATTCTTTTGGGGGTTACTACAAAAAATACACTTCGGGATTATCTGATCAGCGATATGGAACTGAAGGATGTCATTTATCCTACCCGTTATGGCGTTTGGCTTCTGAGTAGCGGTACGGATGTTCAGGATTTGATTGCTTTTCGTAAGGAGCCAAAAACCCGTTTGATTGATGATTTTATGCATATGGCATTGGATATGAACTATGCTATTGTGGATACCGGTGCCGGCTATACTGAGGAATTATTTTCCTTTTATTCAGCCGCCGATAAACTGTTTCTGGTTACTACCCCGGAACCCACAGCTCTTATGAATGTCTACACTTTGGCGAAGGTTTTATCCAATAACGGAATTTTTCCTGAGCTGTATCTCATCATGAACCAATCAAGAAACACTTCCAAAGATATTAAAGTGTTGGATCGATTTTCATATGTAATAGAGAAATTTGCGGGATGGAAGGTTCAGGAAAGATTTATTCTAAGAAGTGACAAGACCGTTAGCAACAGTGTGATCAAACAGGTTCCCTTAATTGAGCTGTATAAGCATAGTCAACCGGCTCAAACCATTGCTAGGCTTACGGATCAGGTGTTAAAAGATAATTCGGAAGAGAAAGATCAGAATGGCGGCTTTTTAACAAAGATTAAAAAGTTGTTTGGTATAAAGTAGGCTGTTCAAGGTGAGCGAGAAGGAAGAAAAACTATCCTATTTAATGTCCCTGGGTCATTGGCAGGTGTCATTGGAGATGGGAAACAAAAGTATATCAGCCGTTTATATGGGTAAATATAAACAGCATTTGCTTTTCGAAACAAGTAAACTTTATGGCAAAAATGAAATTGTCGGTCAAACTATGGCTTTTAAAATTTTTCTGCCATCGTTCTTGATTTCAGGCTCCGGCGAATGTAGTAAAATTACAGAATGCGAGGGCTTAAGGAACGAATTGGTTGTAAGGTTTATGTTGAGACCGGAGAAATTGAGAATTAGGCAGCAAAGATGCTTTAAGCGTTTGCCAGTTCTAGAAAAGGGTAAATTGGTGTTAGAACATCAAACAGCCCATGTGATTGTAAAGGACATGTCTTTGCAGGGAATTGGATTATTTACAATTGAAAGAATTAGAGGCGAATCAGGGACATTGACACTGCTGAAAAACGGATTGGATTTATCGGTGGAAAAAGTCCATGAATTTACTGATTTCAACCTTTTTCAATATGGTATGAAGCTAGTTCCCGAACAGAATACTGAGCAACTGAAGGCCTATTTGTTATCGCTTCATGATCAGATTACAAAAATGGACTTTGTGCTTTAGAAATTGAATTTAAGGATTGATATTATGGATTATTTAAGTTCAAAAGTATCAACAGAATCCGTATTATCCATTGGGAAGCCCTTGCTGCTTGATGTTTCAGATCCCGAATTGGCGGGCGTTTACAAAAGCAGTATTTTTGAGCTGGATTTTCAGAAAAAAGTTATGACGATTGGCATGCCTAGCTTTAAAGGACAGTTTATTCCTATACCAGCAGGTGTGACTGCTTATGTAAAGATGTTTGATCAAAGCTCTATGTATGTTTTTATGGCTAAAGTGATCGGTTATGAAAAGAACAAAGAGGGTTTTTTAATAACGTATGTAACCCTTCCCGATCAAGCAAGAAAGATTCAAAGAAGGCAGTTTGTGAGAATTCCTTTTTACCAAAAGGGAATTTTTGCTCTCGAACCCTTCCCGCCTGAACCGATGATAAAAGATATGGAAGATCTCAAGGATTTGAAGAATGAGAAAAAAGAAAAAGAGATCGAAGTCAATTTCTTTATAACGAAAGATTTAAGTGCGAACGGATTGCAAATGGTTACTAAACCAAGATTAACGGCTGGTTTGAATATCTTTGTTAACTTGGAAATTGGCGGAGGAATTAACTTAGAAAATCAGGCGGCTAAGATTATTCGAAAAGACGCTTCCGTTGATACGGCTAACAACATATACGGTGTGCAGTTTTTGTCTATGTCCAAGAGTAAAGAGGATAAATTGGTTAAATATATCTTCCATTTGCAGCAAGAGAGGAGAAAAAAAGAAAAACAATTGAAAGAAGGGAGTTAAGTTTATGTCAGTTTATGATAAATTAGAATCCATTCACTTAGAAGCAATGAAAGAGATTGGAAACATAGGAACCGGTAATGCAGCGACTGCATTATCTACCATGATGAATAAAAAAGTTGAGATTACAGTTCCAAATGTTTCGGTGGTTGAAATTTCCAAAATACCCTTCATGTTTCAGGATCCCGAAAAGGTAACCGTTGGCATTCAGATGAGCTTTTTTGAAGACTTAAATGGGCAACTCCTTTTGCTGTTTGATGCTGAACCGGCAAAGCAGATTCTGCAGCTGCTCATTGGTCAGGGAAGTGATGATCTCACTCAGATGGATGAGATGCAAACGTCAGTTTTTTCAGAACTGGGAAATATTGTCTGTGGTTCTTATTTGGTTTCGTTATCCCAATTCACGAATTTAAATTTAAATTCAGAAGTGCCACAGGTGACTTTTGATATGGTATCTGCCATTGTAGCAGAAACCTGTTTAACCTATGCAGAAGAGGAAGATAAAAGCATTGTTATTGAAACGGAGTTTGAAATTGAATCTCAAATGAACGTTGAAGCATACCTTTTTCAGATCATGGAACCCAATTCCGTTCCGAAACTGTTAACCAGCATCGGGATGTGAATTGAATGGGACAAAAAAAGATCATCGGTATCGGTGAGTATATTGCCGAGAGAAATCCGCAAATACTGGTTACCCTTGGTTTAGGTTCTTGTGTGGGTGTCTGTTTGATTGATAAAAAAGCCGGTGTGGGGGGTCTTATTCATATCATGTTGCCTGACAGCGGTGGAAAAGAAGTGGGTAAACCGGGTAAGTATGCGGATACCGGTATTCCTATTTTAATTGAGGAAATGAAAAGCCTGGGAGCATCCAGCGGAAATCTGGAAGCGAAAATAGCTGGAGGCGCAGCAATGTTCCAAAAGTCAGGCTCTACGATGGAAGTTGGAAAAAGAAATGTTGAAGCGGTAAGAAAGACACTCTCTAAAATGAGAATCAAGATAAAAGCCGATGATACAGGTGGAAATCGAGCAAGAAGTATAGAGTTTAATATCTCTACGGGGATCTTAAATGTTAGAAAGGTTGGCGGAGGAGAAAAAACAGAGATATCTCAAATCTGAGGTGTTGTAGATGAATTCTAATTCCTATGGAAAATATCAGAAAAATATGACTTCGAATGAAATGATTAAACATTTCCTTCCGCGAATAAAAGCCATAGCAATTTCGCTAAAAAGTTCATTACCGGAAAACGTTGAATTAGATGATTTGATCCAGGAAGGATTAATCGGATTGCTAAATGTTCGTGAAAGATATGACCCTATGCGGGGAGCCAGTTTTTTTACTTTTGCCATGAAAAGGGTAAGAGGCGCTATGTACGATTATCTGAGAAAGATCGATTGGATTCCCCGAAATACAAGGCATTTGATGAAAACGGTAGAAGCGGCCATGATTGAGCTTCAGAGCGAGGACGGTGAGATTCCCAGCAACGAGCGCCTCCAAAAACACCTTGGTTTAAGTGAGAAAGAGGTTACCCTGGCAATGAACGAAATGTCCAGAAGACAGTTGTTGAACTTAGATGGATTTCTATCCGATGATACGGATGATTTTACAGAAATCTTTTCAGCGAAAGCCGATACCCCTGAAGAATTGTATTTTAAAGAAGAACTCATCGACCATCTTAAAGAGGAAATTGAATTGCTAAAAGAACGAGAACGTCAGATTTTGTCGTTGTATTACGTCGAAGAATTGAACTTTAAAGAGATTGCTCAGATTTTATCTGTGACTGAATCCAGAATCTCTCAAATTCACAGGAGTATTATGCTTAAATTAAAGGAAAGAATGAATCTTTTCCTTGGAAGGCAAGAGGCGGATTAAAATGACTGGTCCTGTTGAAATGCAAACTAATTTTATACGAGCACCTCAAACAGCTCAACAGATTGCGAATCAATCCAGTGCTGAAAATGCAGCTTATACAACAATCGCTCAAGAACAATCCCAAGAGGCAAAACGAAAAACCGAATCAACTCGTGATTCAAAAAAAAGTGAACAGGAAGAAACGAAAAACTCTACCCAAGATCAGAAAAAGAATGCCTATATTCAACGAGACATGAAGGCCAAAGAGAAAAAAGATCAAAAGATTGTTGACGATGAATTTAGAGGTCATTTTTTAGATATCCACTTGTAAATAATTTCAATTTAAAAAAACAGTTGATTTGAGGTGTGGACCATGTCAGATGTAAATATGAGTCTGGGTTATTTAATGGTTACAAGGACCGCTGATAACGATTACGTTGGTGGAATCATGGTGACAGATCCTTATGCTATTCCTGTTGAGTTCAAATATTCTGAACCCATAAAACCCACGGGGCTCCAAAAGATTTTGTACGGAAATTCCATCGAAAAATATCTGTTGGTAGATGTTATCGCAAAAAAGCTTTTACAGAATTTGGAAGAAAAGCCAAAATTTATTTTAATTGAAGACTCACGACTATTGGATATCCAGTTTAAAACGCCGATTATCTTCATCAATATGCCCACAAAGGGTGCTGAGGAATCCAAAGAAAGCAAATTACGTGAGGAACTTTCAAAAGACACATTGGAAAGCGGGTATGACATCCTGTTTAATGGGACGCTTACCAGTGATGATATCAAATGGCTTGAAAGAATTTCCGATGAAATCGATATATTAGAACCTTTTCACAGACTCAAGGAGGCATTGAACTACGTTTGTTCAGAAGAATAGGCGATTTTTTAAAGGATATAACCGAAACGCTGAAACGAGAAAGGGGAAAACTGCAGATTAAAACAGATCCCGTTGATTTTTCTTTTCGTGTAGAAACATTAAAATCAACAGAGCATCAGATCAATATTCAAGACAGTGTGATGTTTCAAGAAATGTTTCTTCCCCTGAGCATGGAAGAGCGTTCTCAAAAGGTTAATATCCTTGGAGAATCTGATCATTCACCTTCTGTGCATATCAATAGCGCCAGCACGATTCTCAAAGCGAATTTAAAAAGATTAGTCGAAAGTGAAGCGGTTTTGTCTATTCGAGACAATCCTTGTGTGTTTGGCGAAAAGATAACCTTTCAAGAGATAGAATTAGAGAATTATCAAAAACAAGGTGCCGTTCACGATGTTTATGAATTGAATCAACTGAATCAAGTTAAAGTAAACAAAGAGGCTCATTCAGAAGATTTCAGACAAGCTAGCGTTCTATTAAAATCATCTGAATTGGCATTCTCTGCTTTTTTGAATAGTCTGGAAACTGAATTTAATCGTCAACAACGATTAGCGTTTCATTTTGATAATTCCATAATTTTTAACATTTCAGTGGAGGCCCATTCTACTCTGTTTCGCATTAGTTGTCATAAAGCCCTCTCAAGTATCATGCAATTTCCAATTAAACGGAACAGAGTGTCAAAGGCTGGTTATGAAACAGAAGAACTTAAACGAGCCCTCGAATTCATCGTCAATCGTTATGCATACAGAGGGAAATTGAGTATTATAGGTATTTATAAAAACGTTCCCATTGATACAGTAGAAAGACTGACTTTTTCAAAGCATCAGGAGTTGTTTTTTTATCTGAAGAAAGGGAATCAGAAAAGACAAATTCTAATGGATGTTCTTATTGTTCGAACAAACGAAGGAAGATATCATGTGGGTCCAATCGTTAGAAAAGCTTAAGAAAAAGACGTTGTCGAAAAGAAGTATTATCGTTGCAGGCGAAGCGGGTTTCTACGACAAGGTTCCTTCTGTGCTGGAAACTTTGTGCGAGTATTCCGCAAAACCAACCGTTATCGTTCTTCCCGATTTAAAATATTACAGGAAGTATTTAGAAATGATCAATCCGGATCATTTTAGTTTGTTCCCCCCCCCGGATGTTTTGCCGTTTGAGCCCGTGAGCGCTTCCTATTCTACTCTGAGAGACAGAATGAAAACGCTTTTAAATATTCAAGATCAGACAAAGCCCATTTTGACAACTACACTGGGATTGCTCCAGAGAACCATTAGCATTGATGAATTAAGAGTAAAGATGATGCCGTTGCATGTATTTGATCAGATGAGTATGAGCAACATCAGAAATTATCTGGAAAAAACGGGTTATGAGCATGTTTTTACCGTTAAAAACCCAGGTGAATTCTCAGTCAAAGGCTTTATTGTAGATTTTTTTCCCCTTCATGCTGAAAATCCCTTGAGAATTGAGCTGTTTGATAATGAGATTTCTGAGATTCGATTGTTCAATTCACAAACCCAAAGAACAATTAAGCAAGAAGATCATTGTCTCGTCTCTCCTGCAAAAGAGCTTATTTTTGATGAAGAAAATGAACATTCATTTCTTGAAAGGATTGGGAAATTAAAAGATAAATATCCCAATAGTGAATTTCTTGAGGATTTGGAGCTTCATCCCATGGACTATTCAGCTCTTTCTCCATTGTTTCTGAAATCAGCTGTTCCGGTAATCTCTCTTTTTTCTGACCGAAAGTTTATATTTGTGGATTTGGAAGAATCCATGTATGCCATGAACCAATACGAGAAGGACCTATTTGAAATCTTTCCCAATCCTCAATATCGTGAAATCTATTATCATTATCTGAGAATTAGCGAATCCATGTTGTTAAGAACAGAAGACTGGATCAATCTAACCAAGGTGGAACCCCAATTTGAGGATTCCGCTTTGAATTTCGGCGTTTATGAAATGGTCAAACTGGATACTTCCTCGATTAAAGGCGCCAAGAAACTGCATAAGACTTCCAAGTTTTTGGAATATGAAACCGAAAAGATTATTGATGAGGATACAATTGAACTCGATGCATTGATCGTCCATGAAGATTACGGAATTGGAAAATACAAAGGGAACGAGGTCATAACCAATTATGCAGGAACCCGTGAATATCTGAAATTAGAGTATGCTGACGATGTGAGTATCTTTGTCCCGGTTGAAAATATCGACAGAATCCACACCTATGTAGGTGATGAGAATCTAGTCAAGCTAACAAATCTTAAGAGTAAAACATGGGCCAATACCAAAAAGAGAGTCAGAGAAGATATTGAACAAAAAATCGAAGAGTTAATCCAATTATATGCCATTCGGACTAAGACGCAAGGAAATGTTCTTTTAGGTGATCACGAGTTGGAAAAGAAGTTCTTTGACAGCTTCCCGCACATTGAAACCCTCGGCCAAGATAAGGCTATCGCTGAGGTTTTTGCTGACATGGAATCGGAACAACCCATGGACAGGCTTATTTTTGGCGATGCCGGGTCGGGTAAAACAGAGGTGGCCATGCGGGCAGCTTTTAGAACCGTATGTTCTGGGTTTCAGGTAGCAATGTTAGTTCCCACTACTGTTTTGGCAAAACAACATTATAACCAATTTTATCGGAGGATGACAGAATTTGGTTTAAAAGTCCATTTGCTGGATCGATTTGTTACAGCTAAGCGGAGAAGTGAGATTATAAGAGGGCTTAAAGAAGGTACCATCGATATTGTCATCGGAACCCATTCTCTTCTATCCAAAAATATCAAATTCAATAATTTAGGGTTATTAATCATAGATGAAGAACAAAAATTTGGTGTACTTCAGAAAGAAAAGATTAAATCTTTGAAAGAGAAGATTGACGTGTTAACCCTTTCGGCTACCCCAATCCCAAGAACCCTTTACATGGGTTTGTCTGGGATAAAAAATATGTCGATTATTGACACCCTTCCTCCGGGAAGGATTCCGGTCGAAGTTGCCAGTTCTCCCTACAATGATAAACTTATCAAAACAGCGGTTTTAAGGGAAGTGTCCAGGGGAGGGCAAGTAATTTATGTTCACAATCGAGTTGAAGATATTGATGAAATTTATGATGGATTAAGAAAAACGATACCGGATATAATCTGTGGATTAGCTCATGGACAGATGAAAAAAAGCCAATTTGAAAGCTCTGTGCAAGCCTTTTACGAGGGTGAAATGGACATGCTTATTTGTACGACCATTATTGAGAGCGGTGTGGATATTCCCAATGCTAATACGCTTATTATAGATGATTCCCATCGATATGGACTATCTCAGCTTTATCAATTAAGGGGTAGAGTGGGAAGGAGTGACAGAAGGGCTTATGCCTATTTTCTGTACCCCAGAAAAACTCGTTTAAAACCGGAAGCTTTTTCTAGATTGGAGGCGATTGTTTCACTCCATGGAGCGGGAAGTGGACTGCAATTAGCGATGCGGGATATGGAAATTCGAGGGATCGGAAATGTACTTGGAATGGAGCAGCACGGTGAAATCAATACCATCGGATTGCACCTTTACAGACAAATCCTTGATGATGTGATGTTTAAGCATGGTTTAAAGGAAAGAAAAGAGGAGCAACCATCTGAAATCAAGTCATTGATTCAAGTGGAATTAAAAGGATTCTATTTTGAGGTGTTGATTCCTGAAGATTATATTGAAAATAACATTGAACGGATGAAAGTGTATCGTAAGATTGCCCTGAGTGAACGAATTGAAGATATAGATGATGTTGAAAAGGAAATAGAAGACCGGTTCGGAAAGGTACCAAAACAGATTAGTGATTTGATGTTTTACTCAAAAATCAAGTTATATGCAGAAAGTTTGGGGATTATGAGCATTGAAAAAACGATAAACTCCGGGCAATACCTGTTGTTTTTCAAAGACCTGAAATCAGCGGATCTTTTTTCCATTGGAAAACACAGGGGATTCATCAACCGTGAAGAACACCAGGCAGTTGTTTATTCCAGAAAGGATGATGAATTGTACCAGCTTTTCAAAGAGAATCAGAAAGGAGATGGCAAACGCCATGGATAAAACGATTAAGGTAACCGTGTTGATGGATGATCTGGCGGGAAAAGTGAGGGATATAAGGGCCCACCACGGCTTATCCTTCCTGTTTGATATTCAGTATTCTTCCGGTAATAGTTTTAAGTTTTTGTTTGATACCGGTACAAACGGTGATGATTTATTAAATAATATGAAGATTCTTGGCGTTGATCCTGATGAGATTGATGCGGCGATGATTACCCATAAACACTATGACCACTCCGGAGGATTACCCCAAGTGTTGGATGCCAGAAAAAAGCCTTTAACGATATTCATTGGCAGAGATTTTTTTGTTCCGGCTTTTTCAGCCAATCCATGGAAGATAGCGGGAGTGGAATATTCACGAGCTCAATTGGAACAAAATGGGGCAGTTTTTGTCGAATTGGTGTCACCCTATGAAATCTCAACGGATGTGATCATCAGTGGTCAATTGAACCAGGTTGACCCGCATTTTGAAAACATTCAGGGGTTTACACGATTGCATGACGGTCATCCCGATGAAGAACATCAACAGGAGGAAATCGCACTCTACATTACTGAAGGCGATCGTGTACATGTGTTTTCGGGTTGTTCACATTCCGGTATTGTTAATATTTGCCGTGATGCTTTGATTAAAACGGATAAGCATAGAATCGGATTGATTATGGGTGGATTTCATTTTGTTAATGCTTCTTCGGTGACTATAAACGAAAACATCAAAGCATTACAGGCACTTGAGCCTCTTGCCGTTTTAGCCGGTCATTGTACAGGTTTTACAGGTCTTTCTCTTTTGTTTAATGCTTTTGGGAAGCGTTTTACCCGCTACGCCTGTTCTGATCGGTTTAATCTGATCAGAGATTGAATCATTTCACAGGATATGCCCTCTAATTGTAACGTTTGTGTAATTAAATATTTGTTGAAGTTTTTCTAAGCTGTCATAACACCGTGTTGACTAAAAAACCTTTTTCAGTTATACTCACGGTGGCTCTTAGGAGGAGTGGGTATTTTGTTTGAAAATCTTCAAGAGAAACTTGGAAAGGCCTTTAAAACTTTAAAAGGCCAGGGTAAAATTAGCGAAAAAAATATAAAAGAAGCCATTAAGATGGTGAAAATGTCTCTTTTAGAGGCAGATGTTAATTATAAGATCGTAAAGGGTTTTGTTGCCAAAGTCAAAGACAAGGCTATGGGCGAAGAAGTGATGAAAAGCCTCACACCTGATCAGCAGTTCATCAAAATTGTGAGCGATGAATTGACGACGCTTATGGGTGAGAAGACTGAAAAACTCAAATTCGTTCATCGACCATCCTATATTATGATGGTAGGACTCCAAGGAAGCGGTAAAACCACTACTGCCGCCAAGATTTCCAGAAAACTAAAATCGGAAGGCAAAAAGGTTTTACTGGTAGCCGCAGATGTTTACAGGCCAGCGGCTATCGATCAGCTTGAAGTGTTGGGTGGAGAAATTGGCGTTGAAGTTTTTTCTGGTGATAGGAAAAATGCTTTGAATATCGTCCGTGAGGCTCAAGAAATAGCCATTCGTAAAAATGCCGATTGTGTGATATTAGACACTGCTGGGCGATTGCATATAGATGAAAAGATGATGGCTGAGCTTGAAAATATTAAGGAAATGGTTAATCCGGATGAAATCCTCATGGTAATTGATTCCATGATCGGTCAGGATGCTTTGGTAACTGCTAAAACATTTAATGAAAAGCTTGAGGTAACGGGATTTGTTTTAACAAAACTTGACGGTGATGCCAGAGGTGGTGTGGCTTTATCCATTCGTGAAGAGACGGGAAAGCCCATTAAATACGTTGGAATTAGTGAAAAAACGGACGGAATTGAAGAATTTCACCCGGATAGAATGGCCAATCGAATCCTTGGAATGGGTGATGTGTTAACACTGATCGAAAAAGTGGAACAATCAGTCGACATGGAAAAGGCCAAAGAGATGGAAAAGAAATTCAAAAAGGCCCAGTTTACCTTTGATGATTTTTTGGATCAATTGAAGCAGATCAGGAAAATGGGATCCCTTAGTTCGATATTGGGGATGCTTCCAGGAGCCAATAAAATCAAAAATCTGGATGTGGATGAAAGCAGACTCAATCATATCACGGCAATCATCCAATCTATGACGAAGAAAGAACGTAAAAATCCCAAGATAATCAATTACGCTAGAAAGAAGAGGATTGCCAGTGGCAGCGGTCAGCCTTTATCGGAAGTAACCAAGCTCATCAAGAACTTTGAGGATATGAAAAAGATGATGAAAAAAATGAATAAAACCGGGCTAAAAGGATTAAAAGGCCTTTCCGGCGGCGGTTTTCCATTTTAATTTTAGAATGATAAAACATTCAAAAAACAAATTGAAGGAGGTCAATTGAAAAGTGGTAAGAATCAGGTTAACCCGT
>CAYYNI010000003.1:0-33207 GCA_964472765.1 uncultured Thermotogaceae bacterium
AGGTGCTGTTCATGAAAAAAAGAATCATGTTGTTAAGCGTAGTCTTAATGGTTTTGATGGTTTTTTCAGTAACTGTCTTTTCCGCAGAAAAAATTAGAATCGGGGTTTCCATTCCTTCGGCAGACCATGGTTGGACCGGCGGTATTGTTTGGTGGGCACAAAGGGCAATCGAGGATTGGAATCAAAAAGATCCGGATGTGGAGTTTTTCCTGGTTACCGCCGACAGTCCCGCAAAGCAGGTTGGTGATGTGGAAGATTTGATGGTCAAGGGAATCGATGCGCTGGTTATTCTTGCTCATGATTCTGCTCCACTTACCCCGGTTGTTGAACAGGTTTATAACGAAGGCATATTTGTGGTTTCTGTTGACAGAGGCTTAACAAAACCCGTAGAAAATGTCTATGTGGCCGGCGATAACCCCGGTATGGGAAGGGTGTCCGGAGAATGGATGGCTCAAGCACTCAACGGTAAGGGTAAAATTGTTGTTTTAGAAGGTATTCCATGTGTCATTAATTCTGAAAGAGTCGATGCCTTTAACGAAGTCATCGCCCGATACCCCGGAATCGAGATTCTTGATTCTCAACCGGCGAATTGGAGTACACAAAGAGGATTGGAAATCATGGAAAACTATCTTCAGAAGTACGATGAGATCGACGCCGTTTGGGCACAAGACGACGACGTCCTTAAAGGTGTGCTTCAAGCTTACAAAGAATCTGGAAGAAACGATATAAAAATATTCCTTGGTGGTGCAGGATCAAAGGAAATGATCAAAAAAGTCATGGATAATGATCCACTGGTCAAAGCCGATGTCACTTATCCGCCTTCAATGATTGCCACCGGTATCAGCATGGCTGTTATGGCTATGCGAGGTGACCAGTTGAATGGATTCTATCAGCAGCAGATTCCTTCAAAGATTATTCTGGCTGCGGAATTGATTGTTCCTGATAATGCTGAAAATTACTATGTACCGGAGTCCATTTTCTGATTTACTTTTAACAAGGCGGTCTTAAAAAAAGACCGCCATTATTATTTTTTCAGTTTTAATTAATTGATTTATTCGATAAAGTCACAAACAACTATTTTTCAAAAACAATCAAACAGACACAGACATTATTAATAATAAAGAGGTGAAACCAATGGATTCAAACAAAAGTTTCTTTGAAGGAATTGCAAAAATACACTATGAGGGCAGAAATTCAAAGAACATGATGAGTTTTCATCATTACGATCCAGAAAGAATAATCGGGGAAAAGACCATGAAGGAACATTTAAGATTCTCTGTCGCCTATTGGCATACGTTTTGTTTTGACGGGAAAGACATGTTTGGAGCGGATTTTTTTAACCGCTCATGGAATCGTTATTCAGACCCTTTAGACAAATCGTTGGCTAAGGCAGATGCGGCTTTTGAATTTATCTCAAAATTGGGTGCACCCTATTTCTGCACACATGACAGGGATTTGGCTCCCGAATTGGATACCCTCAAGGAAACCAATGCCTTACTAGATCAAGTAGTTTCTCATATTAAAGCGTTGATGAAAGATACCGGCATCAAATTACTATGGGGAACTTCCAATTTGTTTACCAGTCCTAAATATTTACACGGCGCTTTCAGTTCCCCTTCATTTGATGTATTAGCCTACGCCGGAGCCCAAGTAAAAAAGATGCTGGAGATTACTAAAGAATTGAACGGAGAAAATTTTGTTTTCTGGGGCGGTCGTGAAGGTTATGAAACCCTTTTGAACACGGACATGGGATTGGAATTTTCCCATATCGCCCAAATGTTCAGATCAGCACAAGCATACGCAAAAGAAATCGGTTTCAATGGGACTTTCTTGATAGAACCCAAGCCTAAGGAACCTACAAAACATCAATACGATTACGATTGTGCCAGTGCTTTGGCGTTTTTGAAAACAAACGGCTTTGACCAATTCAAGCTGAATATTGAAGCAAATCACGCTACTTTGGCAGGTCACACATTCCAACACGAATTAAGATATGCCAGGGTCAACAATGCGTTGGGAAGTGTGGATGCCAATATGGGAGATACACTATTGGGATGGGATACAGACCAATTCCCCACCAATCTTTATGATACAACATTGGCAATGTATGAAATCCTAAAGAACGGAGGACTTGAACCGGGAGGTCTAAATTTCGATTCACATGTGCGCAGAGGCTCTTATGAAACAAAAGATCTCTTTTTAGCGCATATCGCCGGAATGGATGCTTTTGCCTTTGGGTTGAAAGTTGCAACTAAACTGATGGAAGATAAAACATTCGACCAATTCATTCAACAGAGATATCAGAGTTTTAGCACAGATACGGCTAAAAAATTTGAGGGGGGTGAAATGGGACTTAAGGAATTAGAAGCATATACACTGGAAAAGCAAGTAGAGCTTCCTCAATCAGGAAGACAGGAAATGCTTGAGGCGATGCTCAATGATGTCATGCTGTCAGTAGAGTAAAAAAAAGGAGTACCATCTATTTTTGGAGGTGTTGTTCATTATGAAAAAGGTAGTTGTATTTGCTCTCGCATTATTATTGTTAACAGGTGGTTTTGTCTTTGCGGCAAAATTGACACTATGGGATGTTGAAACCAGTTCGGTTTTGGGTCAGATCGTTGATCAGCATGCTGAGATATTTGAATCGTTGAATCCAGGTTATGAATTAGAAGTGGTTCATATTCAAAATGACCCTTATAAAACCAAGCTCAAGGTAGCCATGGGTGCAGGCACCCCACCTGACATGTTCTACACATGGGGTGGCGGCCCGCTGCTTGAATACGTTGAATCAGGTATGGTTGAACCTTTAGACGCAATCGAAGACTTTTTAAGGGCGAAATTTATCCCTTCGGCATTTAGTGCCACAACATTTAACGGTCATATCTATGCCGTACCGTGGCAAGGGTTGACCGGTGTATTGTTCTTCTACAGAAAAGACATTTTCGAGCAATACGGTTTGGATGTTCCCGAGACCTGGGAAGAATTTAAACATGTATGTGAAGTTTTAAAGAATAATAACATTATTCCAATCGCATTAGCCGGAAAGAACAAATGGACAGAGTCTTTCTTTTACATGTATGTTGCAGACAGGCTGGCAGGCGCAGATGCCTTTAAAGATGCATGGGCTCGAAAAGAAGGGGCCAGTTTTGACAGTGAGCCCTTTGTAAAAGCTGCTGAAGTCATCCAAGAAATGGTCAGAAACAATTATTTTCCGAAGGGTTTTAACGGTATGGATGAAGATACCGGTCAGGCAAGAGTTCTTCTTTATTCAGGAAAAGCGGCCATGTATTTGATGGGAACCTGGTTCCCCAACACAATGGCTAATGAAAATCCCGCCATGGCTGAAAACATCGGCTGTTTTAACTTCCCGTCAATCGAAGGCGGAAAAGGTGATCCATCAAACCTTATCGGTAGTTCCGGACAGGGTTTCATTGCTATGACAACCACCAGCAAAGAAAAAACAAAGGCTTTGGATTTCATGAGAAACTACATCGAAGATCCTCTCTGGGTTCAGCAAAGTATCGAATCCGGTTTGGTACCACCTATCAAACATGCTTCCAGTTATGTTCAGGATGATCCAATGCTGGCCCAAATCGCTGATTTCTTTGCAAAGGCCAATCATGTGCAGATGTACTACGACCAGTATCTGCCGCCAGAACTGGGTGAAAAACACAAAGACATTGTTCAGGAAATTTTTGGACTTCAAATTACTCCTGAAGAATCAGCTAAACAGCATGAAGAAGCCGTTGTAGAATTTTTATCCAGATAAATGTATTAAACCCGGCCTTTTTATAGGCCGGGAATCTTCTTTAGAGGAGCTAATGATGAATTCAATCAAGTCAAGGCACAACTTTTTAGTGGCATTGGCATTTTTGGGACCGGCTTTATTTTTTTACTTGATGTATTTTATTATCCCCATCCCCATGTCATTTTTCTATTCCCTTTTTAAATGGAATGGTATTACTCCGGATATGGAATTTATTGGATTAAAAAATTGGAATTCCTTGTTTGCCGACTCGGTGTTTTGGAAGAGTGTGTTGAATAATTTTGTTTTGGTCATCATGTCCATTATCATCCAAATTCCTTTTGGAATCATCTTGGGGGCAATGGTCTCTTCAAAAATGAAAGGATCAAAAATCTTTAAATTTTTCTATTTTATTCCCATGACATTATCGGCTGTGGCTATCGGGTTGATTTGGATATTTATTTATGAACCCAATTTCGGTGTGGTCAACGCCTTTCTTGAAATAATCGGTCTGGGACAATTCACTACCGGATGGCTTGGTGATCCTAGCACTGCTTTTGGTGCAGTTATTTTAACGGTTTGCTGGCAATACATTCCGTTCTATATGATCATCTTTTCAGCTGCTATTTCATCCATACCGGTTGAATTGAGCGAGGCTGCTTATATTGATGGGGCTACAAGGATTCAAACCTTTTTTAGAATTACACTGCCGCTGATTTCAGGTACAATCAAAATGGCCTGTGTGCTTGCATTAACCGGATCGTTAAAGTATTTTGGACTCATCTACGTGATGACGGAAGGTGGACCTTCTCACGCCACTGAATTGATGGCCACTTATATGTACAAGCAAGCCTTCACCAATTTTAGAATGGGTTACGGTTCAACGGTAGCGTCTTTTATGTTCATTTTGTCAATAGGATTAACCTTATTGACTTTATCAATCGGCAAGAAGAAGGTGGATACGTATGCGTAAGCACAATCCCTTGATGATCATCGGCCTCATTTTTGGAATCCTCTGGCTGTTTTTAACACTATATCCGTTATTTTTTATGGTCATGAATTCATTTAAAGATTCCATGCAATTCTTTATGGGAAGTGCTTGGGAGATCCCCACCTCTGTTTCATGGGATAATTATGTTCAAGTTTGGAATATGAATTTTCCGAGGTATTTACTCAACACAACCATCGTTGTAGGTGTTTCGTTGATCATATTGGTTCTTTCTGGAAGTATGGGGGCATATGCCCTTTCCAGAATGAAATTCAAATTTAAAAATTTGGTTTTCGTCCTCTTCATCATGGGGATCACCATTCCCATTCATATTACGCTGGTTCCCGTTTACACCATCACACGACAAATTGGATTATACGATTCATTATGGGGTCTAATCGGCCCGTATGTAGGATTTAATCTTCCCATTACCATTTTTATTCTAAAGAATTTTATGGAAGACATACCGGTCAGTCTTGAAGAGGCGGCCAAAATTGACGGCGCTACCAGATGGAGCATGTTTTGGAAAATCATTTTTCCACTTTCAGCACCTGCAGTAACTGCCGTAACAATTTACGACATGGTAATTTTATGGAACGAATTTATTTTCTCACTGGTTCTCATTAACTCACCAAAAAACAGACCATTAACCCTTGGATTATGGGATTTTCAGGGTCAGTTTACAGCCAACATTCCCGCAATGCTTGCAGCGTTGATTCTTTCGACTCTGCCATTGTTACTTTTCTATGCTGTTTCAGGTGAAAAATTAATCAAGGGCATGACAGCCGGTGCCGTGAAAGGATAGGTGACTATGGAAGTGTACAAAGACAAAAACAACCGTATCGATGATAGAGTGGAAGACCTTATCCAACGTATGACTTTAGACGAAAAGATTGCACAGCTCACATCCATTTGGAGCTATGAGGTGTTTAGCAACGGAAGCTTCAGTGGGGAAAAGGCCGACAAAAAGATTAAAAATGGTATCGGACAAATTACTCGACCGGGAGGGGCAACCTTTTTGGAACCTCGAGATTTGGCTGCATTTATCAATCGCATTCAGGAGTATTTGGTGAAAAATACCCGTTTAGGTATTCCCGCTATGATTCATGAAGAATGTCTATGTGGTTATCTGACGAGAAACGCCACCATGTTTCCGGAAATGATCGGATTAGCAAGCGCATGGGATGAAGGACTGGTGGAAGAAGTAGCCGGGGCAATCAGAGATGAACTCAAAACGGTTAATGCCCATCAGGCGCTTTCACCTTTGATGGATGTAACCAGAGATCCCCGATGGGGACGCACAGAAGAAACCTTCGGAGAAGATCCCTATTTGGTAGGGGCTCTGGGAAGCGCTTATGTAAAGGGCTTACAAACGAATGATATTAAAAGGGGCGTTGTGGCAACCCTTAAACACTTTGTTGGATATGGCGTTTCCGAGGGCGGAATGAACTGGGCACCACCACACATTCCTCCACGTGAAATGCGGGAGATATTTCTCCTTCCCTTTGAAAGAGCCATTCGGGAAGCAGGAGCTAAATCAATCATGAACGGTTACCATGAACTGGATTCTATTCCGTGCGGTGCTTCAAAATGGCTTTTAACACAGGTCTTGAGAAACGAATGGGCGTTTGACGGGATAGTGGTTTCCGATTATTTTGCAATTGATATGCTCAAGGAATACCACAAATTGGTTCCCACTTCTGCTGATGCAGCAAAAATGGCTCTAGAGGCAGGACTCGATGTGGAATTGCCCTTCACAAAATGCTATGATGAACCGCTGAAGCGATATGTTGAAGAGGGGAAAGTCACGACATACGCTTTGGAAAGATCGTTAAAACGAGTATTAAAACTAAAATTTGAATTGGGAATCTTCGATCAGCCCTATATTGACGTTGATCAAGTACCTGTTTCTTTAAATTCCAAAGCACACAGAGAAATCGCTTTGAAGGCAGCTGAAAAAGCAATGGTTCTTCTTAAAAACGAAAATAACTGGTTGCCTTTGTCCACTGACATTAATAAACTAGCCCTTATCGGACCAAATGCAGCAAACGGGAGAAACCAGCTGGGCGATTATTCCTACCCCGCCCATATGGAATCTCTCATGGATATGAAAGAAGAGGATCACTTCGGATCCCCTGCTCCTGATTTTGATAATCTGGATTTTTCAGTCCAATCCGTTGTAAATGTACTGGAAGGTATCAACAATCACAAACCGAATAATCTGGAAGTGTCCTATCTAAAGGGTTGCTCGGTTATCGGAGATGATGCAGATATCAAGGCTGCCGTACAAACCGCTTCTGAAGCAGATGTTGTCATTCTTTGCCTCGGTGACAAATCCGGTCTCATCCCAAACTGCACGACCGGCGAAGCAAGAGATTCCATGACACTTGAACTCCCCGGAAAGCAACTGGAATTGGCACAAGCCATTATCAATACCGGTAAACCTGTCATTTCTGTTATAATATCCGGTAGACCTTATAACCTCTCAGTTCTTGAAAAAGGCTCAAAAGCAATTCTACAAGCATGGTTACCGGGAGAAGAAGGTGGGAATGCCATTGCAAAGATTCTGTTCGGGAAAATCAATCCTTCAGGAAAACTACCCATCTCCTTTCCAAAGCATGTGGGACAGATACCCGTGTATTACAATCACAAAGCATCCGGCCAACGCTCCCATTGGTTTGGAGATTATGTAGACGGCTCACCGAAACCATTGTATCCGTTTGGTTATGGTTTAAGTTTTACCTGTTTTGAATACAGCGATCTTGTTGTACAAGAAAACAACACGACCGATAGCGAAACAATACAAATCAAGTTTAGTGTGAAAAACACAGGAAATTATGATGGTGAAGAGATTGTTCAGTTGTATCTGAATGATCCTGCAGCCAGCGTTACACGACCCGTTAAGGAATTAAAAGGCTTTGGAAAAGTCTTTTTGAAGCAAGGTGAACAAAAAACGTTGAACTTCCTGCTACCTGTGGAATTACTGGCGTTTTTTAATGATGATATGAATTTGGTTGTCGAACCAGGCCTTTACAGAATCATGATTGGCCAATCATCTGAGACGATCGTATTGGAACAGGAAATCACTTTAAAAGGAGAAATAAAAGCCACCGGAAAAAGAAGCCATTATTCCAGTGTCTTGTTGGAAGGCTGAGGACATAAGGGAGAAGAGATGACAAATCGTCCATTAAACGCAACAAAAATGGGAATTTCAAACAAATTGACATTGTTGAAAATGATCCGCAATACACCCGGAATTACCAGAAAAGAGCTGTCAACAAAAACAGGGCTCAACCCAAGTACCATCACCAATATCATCAATTATCTGAAAGATAGAAAATTGCTCTTTGAACAAGGTAAAAAGAAGAACGAGAATCCCGGCAGGAACTCCATTCGACTCTTTGCAAACAAGGAACAGGCGAAGGTGCTTTTAGTAAAAGTCGGAGTTGAAAAATTGCATTTTGGTATTGGTTATCTGGACAATTCATATGAAATTCTAAAAGATTGTAGAACGCCTTCCACATTTGAAGAATTCATAGACCTTGTCACCAGTATATACAGGAACCATAAGGATCGTGATTCTTTTTATGGTGTCGTCTTCTCCCTGCCCGGCATTGTTGATAAGAAAAATGAAATCATTGTTAATCTTCCTCATTTAAAGTGGCGAGATGTCGAAATCGGAAAGATTACTCGGCAAAAGACTCGTGGCGATATGAATATCTGGCTTGAAAATGAAGCGAAACTGTCTCTTCAGGCGGAGATTTTTCACAATCACCTGTTAAAAAAATTCAAAGATGGTGTTTATTTATACATTTCATTGGGTGTGGGCGGTGCTTTACTGATTAATGGATCCATTTTTTCAGGGTTTGCTTTTACAGCTGGAGAATTAGGCCATATGAGTATCGACCTGAACGGTCCCAGGTGTAAATGCGGAAATAGAGGCTGTTTGGAATGCTACATCAGTGTGGATGAAGTGGTCAAAGAGTATGAAAGAATTGGAGGAAAGCTGACACAAAATCTTTTTGAAAAAAGGTTTCAGGAATTAATCGAAAAGAGCATTGACGGAGAGCCTGAGGCAAAAGACATCATCAATGAATACAATGTTTTTTTGGAAAGGGGCATTGTAAACATTGCTAACATGTTTAACCCACAATTCATCCTTGTGGGTGGGATGGGATACCTTTTACCCCATGAGTATTTAAAAGAAATCGAACAACTGGTTTCCCAGAAGGCCATTTCCCCGGCTACCGGAAAGGTCAAAATCTTACCGTCAACCCTCGATACAGTTAATTCCTCACTTTTGGGGGAGACACTACTCGCAATGGATGATTATTGCAATGAACAGATCATTTAAAAAACGGGGAGCTTTCATCTCCCCGTTTTTTTATACCCGCTATCTCGTACACGGTTTATGCTTGATTAACATGCACATCCAATTGCGGATAAGGGATGTTGATCCCGTTATCATTAAACACCTTAAACACCTTTTCATTCATATCAAAATTCACATTCCAATAATCACCGGCTTTTGTCCAAAGTCTTACGGAGAAGTTTACTGAACTATCAGCCAATTCAGACATTAATATTTGCGGAGCAGGATCTTTCAGGATTCTATCATCTGATTCGATAATCTCGTTTATCAACTGTTTGACTTTTTCCATATCAGATTCATACCCTACACCAAAGGTCATGTTCAATCGTCTGGTTTCTTCTTTGGAATAATTGGTAATAACCGACGTGACTACTGTACCGTTTGGGATGATGATATGCTTGTTATCAGCCGTTTTTAGCACCGTTGTCATGATCTGTATCTCCATTACGCTGCCCGATGCACCGGATGTTTCAATAAAGTCTCCCACTTTGAAGGGCTTGAAGAACAAAATCATAACGCCTGCGGCAAAATTTCCCAGACTGTCCTTTAAAGCAAGGCCAACGGCAACCGCTAAACCACCGAGAATGGCGAAAAACGGCGTCATATCTACGCCTACCATACTTAAAGTGGTAATAATCAGGATCATTTTTAACATAAAATCCGCTAATGTTCTTAAAAAACCAACTAAGGATTGCTCGACTTTTGTCTTTTCAAGGATCTTCACCAGAATCTTTAGAACAATTTTAATCAGCCACCATCCAATAATAAAGGTGATGATTGCGCCTAAAATACTCCAACCGTATGCCGCCAAAAAACCCATGACTACGTTCATACTATTCCCCCTTTTTGAAAAGATATACTTTATTATACGCTTTGTGTATCAAATCACAAAATATTGTAATTCTCCAAATCATTTTTAATGCTCTTTTATAAAATAATCGATATTTCTAAACTAGTGCATCATCCACAATTCGAATCATATTCAATGAAATAGTTTTATGTTATGTATCAAATTGTTTTACGTCTTATTCTATGTTATATTATTTAATATTGAAAAGTCATTTCTCATTTGATGAGAAATATGGAGGTGTAAGAATGGCTCGGAAAAAAACCAAAAAATTGACCCCTGCTTTGGAGGATTATTTAAAAGTTATACATGAAATTACTTCCAATGAACCGGTTGCAAGGGTAAAAGATATTGCCAAGTTTTTAAATGTCAGTCTACCCAGCGTGACAAATGCCATGAAAAGGTTAAAGGAACTGGGTTTTGTGAATTATGAAAAATATGGTTTAATCCTTTTAAGTGAAAAAGGCTTGAAAAGGGCACAATCTCTAGAGAGAGTGCATTCGGTTTTGGAAAAATTCTTTGTCGAGTTGGTGGGCGTTCCGGAAGAGGCATCCGACAACTTGTCATGCCGAATGGAACATTTCTTTGATGAAGATTCTGAGGAAAGAACTGAAAAACTGATTGATCTGCTCATAGCGGTCAAGTTGCAGGGTGAAAAAGCCTGCCCCGATTTGGTGGCATTTTTGCAGGATAAGGAGGCCTAATCTTGGATACAGCGTTGGTTACTGGCGGAGCGGGATTTATTGGCTCGTATATCGTTGACAGTTTGATTTTAAGAGGCATGAACGTTGTTGTTATTGATAATCTTTCTACCGGTCAGAAAGAGAACCTTCTTCATAAAGATGTTGTGTTTATAGAAGATGATCTGACCAACAAAGACATCGTAGACCACTTATTTGAATTACACAAACCACGCTTTATTTTTCATCTTGCCGCACAGATCAGTGTTTCTAAATCTGTAAGAGAACCGATTTACGATGCCCAAAATAATATCATCGGAACATTGAATCTATTGGAAGCAGCCGTTAGAAATAATTCCGAAAAATTCATTTTTTCTTCGACTGGCGGTGCGATGTACGGAGAAAATCCGCAGGAGGTTCCTACATCAGAAAGTTCTCCGGAAAGACCTTCAACCCCATACGGGATTGCGAAATTGGCCGTAGAGAGATATTTGGAGTTTTATTATAAAGAATACGGCCTTCATTATACTTCATTACGCTATGCCAATGTTTACGGCCCACGACAGAACCCTTATGGTGAAGCCGGGGTGGTTGCCATTTTTACAGAGAAAATGATCAAGAGCAACCCGGTTACCATCAACGGTGATGGTCAGTATGTCCGAGATTATGTTTATGTAGAAGACGTAGCCAACGCCAATATGCTGGCGATGGAGAATGGCAAAGAGGCTATTTATAATATTGGAACCGGGATTGGAACAACGGTTCTGGACCTTTTTAACCTGGCTAAACGCATTAACGATTATTCTTTAGAGCCTCAATACGCATCCGAAAGGCCCGGCGATTTGAGAAAAAGTATCTTAAGTACAAAAAAGGCTCAGCAGGATTTGAACTGGGAGTCCCATTTTCCTCTGGAAAATGGCTTGATTCAAACACATGATTATTTTGCCTCAAAATTGGGTTTATAAGGTGTGAGAATTTTTGAATTCAAATGTTTTATGGAACATGGGTGAAAAAAATGAACCTTTATCTCAGATTATAAGGCCACAAAGACTGGAGGATATTAAAGGCCAGGATCATATTCTATCTGCTGATGCCATTTTGAGAAAATCAATCGAAAATGACATGCTTTTTTCGTCCATTTTTTATGGCCCGCCCGGTTCCGGAAAAACATCCGTTGGAAAGATCATCGGTCAAAAAACAAAAAACGAATTTATCAATTTTTCAGCGGCGAAATTTCCCATGTCCAAGTTAAAACCTCTGTTAGACAAGGCATCTGAACGATTCGAAAAATTCAATAAAAGAACAGTCCTTTTCGTCGATGAAATTCACCGTTTTAACAAACTCCAGCAAGATGTGTTGCTACCATACATCGAACAAGGAGAAATTATCTTAATCGGTGCAACAACAGAAAACCCCAGTTTTGAACTGAATCCGGCTCTACTTTCCCGTTGTAAAATTTTCATTTTCAAACAACTGGATCAACAGTCCATGGAATGGATTGTTGAAAAGGCCATTGGCTCCATTAACTCAAGAAATGAAAAAAAACTTGTTTTGGAAGATGGCACCAAACATATTTTGGTTGATTGGGCTGCGGGTGATGCCAGGACCCTGGTTAATTATCTGGAGATAATTGAAAATTACGCCTTAAGCAAAGAAGATTTCATTATCACAGAGACAAAGACAGAAGCCATTTTAAACCGTTCTTACAGCAAATATGCCAAAAGCGGCGAAGAACACTATAATTTTATTTCCGCTTTCATCAAAAGCATGAGAGGATCTGATCCGGATGCAGCAGTTTATTATCTGTCCTGTATGCTTGAAGCTGGTGAAGATCCCATCTATATCGCCAGACGAATTATCAGATTCGCCAGTGAAGATATCGGGTTGGCCGATCCCAATGCCATGCCCGTTGCAGTGTCTTGCTTTCAGGCCGTAAAGTATATTGGCATGCCGGAATGCACCACCTCTCTTGCTCAGGCGTGTGTTTATATGGCCGTTTCACCAAAGAGCAATCGTCTTTATCTGGCATACAAAAAGGCTGCTGAAGATGTGAAAAGACATCCGGACAGACCCGTTCCCTTGAAATTGAGAAATGCTGTAACAAAATTTATGAAACACGCCGGTTATGGAAAAGATTACCGATACGCTCATGATGAGCCCGGTACTTTTATTTTGGAGAGTTACCTGCCGGAAGAACTTGAAAATGTCATTTTTTACAGACCTTCTTCCATAGGCAGGGAACAGAAAGTCAAAGAACGACTCGAAAAGCTTTGGAAAAGGACTTACGAAGACAGACGCGATGAATGAACATCCACTCAAACAAATTGCCGCTTCATTCCCGGATAAACCCGGGGTTTATATTTTTGAAAAGAAAGGCAAACCCGTTTATATCGGCAAGGCAAAAAGTCTGAAAAAAAGAATCATGAGTTATTTTCGGACATCCTTTACCCATGATTTTGTGGAAAGAGATAAGATTCTAGGTATTCAAAAGGAAGCCGATCATCTAAGGTTTGTTATCGTAGAATCCGAGAAATCGGCACTTTTACTTGAGTCAAACCTGATCTATGAATACAAGCCTAAGTTCAACACCTTTCTGAAAGACAATCGCTTCTACCCCTATCTGCATATCAGCGAAGAAACCTATCCCCGAATGAGTCTGGTGAGAAACAAAGTCGGAAAAGGTAAGTTTTACGGTCCTTTCACAAGTGCCACGATGCTTCGTCAAATCATGGAAATCATATACAGGACCTACGGAATTCGTCCTTGCGATTATGATCTTAAAAAGATCAAAAAACCTTGTCTGGAGTACCAGCTGGGTAGGTGTTGTGCCCCCTGTACAGAGGTTGATGAAATCGAATACCGAAAGCGTGTAGACCAGGTTGAGGCATTTCTGGAGGGAGATATCGAATCGTTGAAAGAAATGCTTGAAAGAAGAATGACTTTTCTCTCCAAAAATATGATGTTTGAAAAAGCGGCGTCCGTAAGAGACCTCATCGGTGAAATTGACAACATCTTCCGACCACAATACATTGTACTCAACGACAGTTTAAACAGAGATTTTTTTGCACTGGACATCTTAGAAGGGAAAGCGACCATGATTCGGTTAAAAAAAGGCGCCATTTTTGCAGCTATTACCCAGGATATCGATGAAAAGATTTCATTGGAAGAATTCTTTTCACAATTCTATTTCGGTAAGAAAAACGACATCCCCTCCAGAATCATCGCATCATTTTCAAAAAGACAATCAAACAAGTTGAAAACACTCTTGGGAATTTCCTATTTTGGTCCTCCTCAATCAACTGCGGAAGATGAATTGATGAAACTGACCAAAAGAAATCTGGAAAAAGAGCTTCAAAGCAGAAAACTGAGTATGGAATCTCTCAAACAATTACAAACCCATTTGGGCTTAAAAAAGTTGCCCCGGTTGATTGAGGGGATCGATATTGCCCATACAGGTGGCCTTTATACGGTGGCCTCAGTGGTGTCATTCACAAATGGAAAACCGGATAAATCCAAATACAGACGCTATCGCATTACCACATTGGACGAACCCGATGATTTTGAGTCCATGAGGATTATCATCAGAAGGCGATTTAAAAAGTATCAACTTCCTGATTTACTGTTAATTGATGGCGGAGTGGGGCAAGTCAGTGCCGTAAAAGGCGTATTGGAAAATGAGCTGAATATCAACGAATATGATATGATTGGCTTGGCAAAAGCAGAGGAAACCATTGTTTTTCCGGATGAAAGGGGAGAGTTGAAATTAAGGCATGACAGCCCCTCTTTAAGAGTCCTCATCGCCGTAAGAGATGAAGCCCATCGATTTGCCAATACTTTCCATTCCCAATTGCGGGATAAGCGAATGGGGCGTTCCATTCTTGAGGGAATTCCGGGAGTTGGACCAAAGCGGAAAATGACACTGTTAAAACAGTTCGGCAGTGTTAAAAAGATTAAAGAATCCAGCGTAGAGGAAATACAAGCCGTTGTAAAAAATCAAGAGCTGGCTAAAGAGATTAAGGATTTTTTGGAACAAAATATGTGATGTATTCGGGAGGATGGTTATGAAATACGATTTTGACGAACTGATCGATCGAAGAGGTACGGTAAGTATCAAATGGGATTACTTGAATGAAATCTTCGGCAGTGATGATTTGACCTCCATGTGGGTGGCTGATATGGATTTCAAATCTCCTGAACCGGTTATTCAAGCCATTGTTGAAAGAGCCCAACATGGTGTTTACGGTTATACCGGAAAAGATGATCACTTTTTTGAATCTGTCATCCGTTGGATGAAAGACATTCATCATGTGCGAACACAAAAAGAGTGGTACATCCCCACCCCTGGCGTCTTGGCCGGCATATCGGCTGCTATAAACACCTTTACACAGCCTGGTGATGAAATCATCGTACAACCGCCGGTGTACTACCCTTTTTTCAGCTCCATTGAAAACAACGGAAGAAGGCTGGTCAAAAACCCATTAAAAATGCAGGGGACACATTATCAGATGGATTTGGAAGACCTGGAAAAAAAGATTACTGATCGAACGACGATGCTTATTTTATCCAACCCCCATAATCCAGTCGGCCGAGTGTGGGAAGAAAATACCCTTCAACAGCTTGGCGCCCTTTGCAAGAAAAAAGGCATCTTTATCATTGCTGATGAGATTCATGCTGATTTGATCTTTAACGGTCATCAACATCATTCCTTTTTGAATTTCGAGGCGTTCCACTCTCATTCCATGGTCTTTATAGCCCCTTCAAAAACTTTTAACCTGGCAGGTCTAGCCAGTGCGAGTGCTGTCATCGTTGATGAAGAGATTCGACGACGATTTCAGAATAAAATCGATACCTGGCATATCGGGGGTTTAAACCTCTTTGGCGTGATGGGATTCCAAGCCGCATACCAATTTGGAAAAGAATGGCATGAACAGATGATCTCATATGTTTGGGAAAACTATTTATTCATGGTTGATTATATTGAAAGGCATATTCCCTCACTCAAGGTTTTTCCACTGGAAGGGACTTATCTCGCATGGGTCGATTTCAGGGGCTTGAATTTATCTCACGAAAAGGTGAATGATTTATGCTTGAATCAAGCAAAATTAGCCCTTGATGAAGGCATGATGTTCGGTTATGAAGGCAGCGGTTTTCAGCGATTTAACATCGCTTGTCCACGTTCTATTCTCAAAGAGGCTCTCGAAAAATTGGCCGTTCAGGTTAAAAAGTTAGCGTAATAAAATTTTATCATCTACCGTCTATTAAACATAACGACTAAAAGGGGGAAATAAGATGATTGAAAAAAGAATGCAAGATGAAATCAACAAACAGATAAATGAAGAGTTATTTGCCGCCTATTTGTATCAATCCATGGCAGCTTATTTTGAGGATATGAACTTAAAGGGTTTTGTGAACTGGATGGATAAGCAAGCCAAAGAGGAATTGGAACATGCCAGAAAATTTTACGATTATTTAGTTGAAAGAGGCGGAAGGGTTGAATTGGAAGCCATTGAAAAGCCTCAAAAAGAATGGGATTCTCCGTTGGCCGCTTTTGAAGGTGCTTATGCTCATGAACAGCACGTCACTCAAAGAATAAATCATATGATGGATGTAGCCGAGGAATTGAAGGATCGTGCAACGATTTCAATGCTTCAATGGTTTATTGATGAGCAGGTTGAGGAAGAAGCCAATGCAGATGAATACGTTCAGATGCTGAAGATGATCGGTCATGAAAATCGTGGATTATTCATGGTTGACAGAGAGTTGGCAAAAAGATAACCGGTAAACCCAAGGCAATGAATGTCTTGACATAGATGACAAGATTAAGGCAGACTTTTGAGGTCTGCCTTTTTTTATACAATGATTTCTTTTTTAGTCCATTTTCCTTTGTCAAATACATCCAGATAACAAAACCCCATCTCTTTTAGGCGATGAAGCCCTAAGTTGATATTCTTACCCACCCTTTGGGCAGTATGGGCATCAGATCCGATCGTTATCACTTCTCCACCACAATCCTTATATAATTGAAGAATATCCCAGTCGGGATTAGGTTCTGAATACATGGAGAGAGCTGCCATATTTAACTCAATTCCTTTTCCACGATTGATGAGACTCTTAAAGAGCTCTGCTATCCTATCATAGAGATCATGACTAAATTTTCGATGATTTTCATCATATCGTCTTGGAAAATCCAGGTGTCCAATAACTTTGAAATCTTCAACTTGATCGATTATTCTGATGAAATCCTCCAAGTATCGATCGTAGCGTATTTGTCCGTTTTCTCTTATAAAATCACAATGATAGGAAAGAATGACAAAATCAAAATCCTTTAGATTGACCGTTTTAGGTGTTTTACCGTCCCAACTGTATTCGATTCCCGAAGGAAGAGAAAACGTGGCCATGGTTTGCTTGTAAGCTTGTGTATCTTCAATGGTATCCCCTTTTGCAAATTCCGTTTGCATATCGTCAACATGATCGGTAATGATCAGGTATTCAATCCCCATTTTTTTTGACTGTTCAATGATATCTTCTATTCGGGATTGGGAATCCCCCGAAAAATAAGAATGAACATGATAATCCTGCATAATTCTCCTTTCTGTCTATTTTTTTGCGTGTTCCTCAAAAAATTTTAGAATTTCCGCTTTTAGCTCAATCAGTCCGTTTTTCTTCAAAGACGAGATCATTCGATATTGAGGATGAGAAAATTTAAGAAGCTCTAAATCTTCTTCAGGCACAAGATCTGCCTTATTCAATACCGTAATTCTCGGTATGTCCATTGCATGGATGCTCTTTAAAACCGCATCCCCCGCCGTCATCTTTTCTTTCCACTTTTTATCTGAGCAATCAACCACATGAACGATTAAGTCACTGAAAGTGATTTCTTCCAAGGTTGCCTTAAACGATTCGATTATGTTATGAGGTAATTTCCTGATAAACCCCACCGTGTCATTAAATACTACTTGGGTTTGATTTCCTAAATAAACCTTTCTTGAAACCGGGCTCAGTGTGGCAAACAGTTCATCTTTTGGCTGAATTTTTTGATCCTTGGAAAGACTCTTTAAAAGCGTGGTCTTTCCTGAGTTTGTGTACCCGATTATGGAAACAACGGGAATATTTACATTTAATCTTCTTTGTCGCCTCGTTTCCCTCTGCTTTTCAACCTTTGATAATTGCTTTTTAAGAAGCGTTATGCGCTGTCTAATCGTCCGTCTGGAAACTTCCAATTGAGTTTCACCGGGGCCTCTGGTTCCGATACCTCCTCCAAGTCTTGACATTTCCTTTCCCATTCCCAGAATTCTCGGCAACAGATACTCCAGCTGTGCCAATTCAATCTGTAATTTTCCTTCTTTTGTTGTTGCATGACGGGCAAAGATATCTAGGATTAATTGAACCCGATCGATCACTCTGCACCCTACAACAGCTTCGATATTTCTCAATTGGGTTGCACTTAATTTCGTATCAAAAACAGCTAAGTCTATTTCTTTTTCTTCAACAATCGCTTGAATTTCAATCAATTTCCCCTTACCTACAATTGTGGCGGTATTCAAATGTTCTCTGAACTGATGGATACTTTCAACAACCTCACCACCCGCAGCTTCCACCAATCCTTTCAGTTCTTCTTGCATTTCCTCTACTTCAACAATTGACTGCCCTTTTTGTGAGGCATTCACAATCAGCACTCTTTCCATAAATCACCTTCCGGTTTTAAACTCCGCTTAATGTTTTTCTTTTATTAATGAATACTTCCTAAAATGATTGATCATTCATTTAAAGGGCAAGTATCATTCCTTTTTCACCGGCATAAGTTGCCATCACAGGTCCCATATCGTTAATAATAACCTCGTTATTATAAAGAGACTCGATTTCTGTTTTTAAACGCATGGCATCATGAAGATTATCCACATGGGTAATACCCAATATCTTATATGCTTCAGGCTTGAGTTCTCTAATAAGTCCGGACATTTCTTCCAAAAACCGTTTCTCTCCCCTCACTTTTTTTCTCACCTCGACTGCTCCGTTGACGCCTTGGGCAATAACTTTGATGTTTAACAGCTTGGCTATTCCTCCCTGAATTTTGGTTAGTCTGCCCCCTTTAACGATATTTTCCAAAGTAAAAAGTGGAATGATGATCTTGACGTTTTTTCTATAGCGTTCCAATTCTTTGACAATGGCGTCCATATCTTCACCATTTTTCGCCATTCTCGCTGCTTTTAAAACTTGAACCCCATGGGAAAGAGAACCAGCAAGTGAATCAAACACCTTGATTTCATTATTCATCATCTTAGCAGCCATGATGGCCGATTGATAAGTACCGCTGAGTTTCGAGGATATGGTTATACAAAGTGGTGTGTGAGACTCTTTGACGATTGTCTTAAACGCATCTTCAAATTCCAACGGAGAAGGTTGAGATGTTTTGGGAAGTACAGCTGAATGCCTCATCTTCTCCCAGAAATCTTTTGGTTCAAGATTGATTCGCTCTTTGTACTCGGTCCCATCGACATTGACATTCATTGATACCATCCGTATATCCAAATCATGAATCATTTTCATGGGCAGATCACAAGAACTGTCCGTAACCACCTTAATCATCTTCTTGCCTCCTTAATCAAAAACACCTATGAAAGAAAAACGACTATGATTTGAGAACAATTCGCAAATGATTATACAACATTTATTCGTGATTTCATCAAGCTACGCTCTACTAAGTAGAATTATTAGAGAACAGGATAACTATTTAATTGTCAAATAAATCATTATTTTAATCTTGAAATTAATTATATAATCCGATATATAAAATTATTTTATATTATACTTGACTTTTATAATATTTTCTTGTATAATTTCAAAGCGAAAACAGATATTTCAATCGGCGGTGAATTTATGAACATTAACAAGAAAAACTTTTATCTTTACGCTTTGGGACGACTGGTTTCAATCATTGGTTCGGGTATTCAACAGATCGCCATTCCTCTATTCATTTTGGATTTAACAGGCTCAGGAACTATTATGGGAACTTTTGTCTTGGTTTCAAACCTTCCTCGACTAATTTTCGGTCCATTTGCCGGCGTTTTGGGGGACCGCTTCGATCGGAAGAAAATCATGGTATACATGGACTATGCCAGGGGAGCCATTATTTTGTTGCTCGCTTTGTTAACCCGTATGGATGCCCTTCAAATTTCCGGGCTCCTCATTGCACAATTTATCATTTCAACCATGGATATCACCTTTGACCCAGCCACACAAGCCATGCTGGGAGACATTGTACATAAAAACGAGCTTAACAAAGCCAACTCCATCATTCAAGGAATCAACAGTTTTTCTTTTATTGTGGGGCCTGCTATGGGTGGCATTCTTTACGGGCTATTCGGTATCGAGATTGTATTTCTGATTAACGGGATTTCTTTCGTATTATCGGGATTGAGCGAGATGTTTATCAATTACAATCAAACCACTCAAAAAGTCAAAATCAACGTTAAATCAACCCTAAAAGATATTAAGGAAGGCTTCCTCTATTTAAAAAAGATGAAAGGCTTGATGATGCTTCTGATATTTGCCATGCTTTCCAATTTCTTAATGACCAGCATGTTTTCGGTTCTCATTCCTTTTTTTGCCCGTGAAATCGTCGGCTTCTCCGGACAGCAGTTTGGATTCATGGAAACCAGCTGGGTAGTGGGCATTCTGATCGGCAATATCATTCTGGGTGTTTTTCTTTCAAAAAGGAAAGCAACATCTTTGTTTAAAACAGGCATTATTGCAGAAACTTTCTTAAATCTTATCTTTGCAATCGTTGCATACCCATTTGCCGTCAGGTTTTTCGGTGGAAGTTCATGGCTTTATTTTAGTATCATTGCTGTGATATTTGCCTTTACAGGGGTCTTCAATGCACTGGTCAATACACCGATGCTAACCCTTTTCCAAAAAAAGGTCTCATCGAGTTACCGCTCAAGAGTGTTTTCGGTCATTGCAGTTTTAACCCAACTGATCGTGCCGGTGGGTGCCTTTCTGTTCGGTTTGGGGCTTGACCATTTTGAAGCACACCATCTTATTCTTTGGGGATCTCTGGCGAATGCAGCCTTGACTTTTATATTTTTGATCATCGGCATGACAAGGGCCTTGTCTGACGAAGACACGGACGGAGAAATCAATCCGGAAAGAACAGAAGGGACTGAAGTGGCTTAATGATTCAATCGATTAACAGTTTTTCAATAATTTGATAAAACGCATCCTTTGCGTGTTTTTCACGCCAGGGGTAATGACCGCATTTTGACAGAACAAAACACTTTGCTTGCACCCCCTCTTTCAAGAGGGGGTCTTTTACACCTACCACCGGGTGGGGATCATGATCACCATGAATAATGGCTATTGGACACTTAACTCGTTTGATGGATTTGATTAACTGTCCGGTTTGGCGTCTTTGTGATGCCTCTTTCCAAACTCGCTGATAGATTTGCATATCGCAAATGATTTTATCAGTCAAATCACTTTCTTGAATATCATATGAATCCAGCATGGAAATGATTTGTCCGGCTTTTTCAAAATGAGTGTTAGCGACCTTTTCATCTTCTTCGTTGATTTTCACAAAATGTTCTGAAAGTCTTTCCTTTGTTTTACGACTCATTCTGCTTTTCCTGGTCCGTTCAATTTCCTGAACATAAGCTGAATCAAACGGTCCCGATGAAATGAGAATCATTTTTTTCACCGTTTGAGGATGGGCATTTTCGTAGTAAACACTCAACCAAGCGCCCCATGAATGGCCGATTAAAGTAACCGGTTCAGAGGCAATTTCTGATACAACTTGATGTAATTCTTCCACCTGTCCATCAATACTATTACTGTGATTTAACAACTCAATGATTCCAACTTGTTTTCCTATTTCCTCACATAAATCAAACAGTGATCCGCTTGCCCCTGGGCCTCCGTGGATACCAACCAAATAGAAAGGTTCTGTTCCATGGCGCCTAAATGACTTATCTTTTATCATTGACCAATCTCCTTTTGATGTTTGAGGTATTTTCTCAATACCATGCCATGAGATTTGAGCATCGAAAAGCGCTGATAAAACCCCTGCATCTGCTCATCACAAGTGAGATCGACACAGCTATATGGTTCAAGTTCTTTCAGCATTATTTCCATTAGTCGAGTTCCTATACCCCTATTCTGAAAAGATGGTAAAACTTCCAGCATAGGGATAAAGGCAAAATTCACTCCATCGCACAATGCGTTTACAAACCCTACAACTTTTTTGCTTTCCTTATCTAAAGCCAACACACGGTAATGACTGTTTTTTAAGATGTGTAAATGCTGCTCGGGTGTTAACGGCCTCGCCCAGCCTACAAAAAAACCTTCTAACTGGCCTTCGGATATCTTGTCGAGATCGGATTGAAAGAGAATCATGAGTCTTTCCTCCATTTTTAATGGGATTATACGCTTCGGTAAAAAACGTCCTATTTCCGCAATAATGATAGCATATCGGCGTGTAGATTTGGCTACCTTTATAAAACACCTTCCTATATGATAAAATAACATCATGATATTTGATGGAAGTGATGTCTATTAAAAAACTGGCCCTGCAAATGTTGTTCGTTTTTGGATTCATCTTCGGTTTAACAGTGCTCATCATTTTTTTGTACAATTATCTGATGTCCGGAATCATCACCATTCAGTGGAAAATTCCTCTTTTGTTTTCCGGGCTTATCGTTGGTTCTTATCTGTTCAAATACATCACGGATAAAAAACAGATGAAAAATGATGATTCTCAAAAAAAAGATAACTAAAATCATTGAAAGGATGAAAGACAAATGAAGAAAAGTAAAAAGAAAAAGTTATTGATTGTTTTCATCATCATCGCCGTGATTGTGATTTCGGGTATTTTCATACTTAAAAACCTGATTGATAAACTTGATGAAGGTCTTGAAGAACTGAAGGGTATTGAAATTGAAAATGTGAATATTTCATCAATCCCGGACGGCACTTATCAGGGACAATACACACAATTTCCCATTGATGTGGTTCTTTCGGTCACAGTCGAAAAGGGACAAATGACGGACATTCAAATAGAAAAACATACAAATGGAAAAGGAAAAGACGCCGAGAAGATTACGGAAAAAGTCATTGCTCGGCAAACCTTACAGGTAGACATTATTACTGGTGCCACTTACAGCAGCATTGTTATTCTCAAAGCCATTGAACAGGCATTGATCAACAGATAAAAACAGACCAGCAGGGCGGTTTGCAACGACCACCCTGCTCTCAATAATGATTGAAATTACTCGCTGTAATCCGGGCTATAACGTTGCGGTCGACTCAAGCCTAAGAATCTGGCATAATCTTTCTCCCAGGCGGAATCATAGCAAATATAGTACAAGGCCACTTTCGGGGATACTTCACAGAACCATGCCCATTCCAAAATGTTTCCCCAATTTTCAGATGTGGTATTTTCCTCAAGATCCTCAAGAAAACCACTGGTCCATTCTCCACCCGTATCGGAAGGGTTGGGATCTGACGGACCGTCAATATCGCCATAAGAACTTTTCTCGCTATCCGTTGCGGTCAGTACTATAGCCACATTGGATAAACCGGATAAATCATCCATAAAACTTCCACTTTTACAGGCATCAATAATTACCTTAAATGTGATGCCGGGAAAATCGGAAATCATGTCTGAAAATTCAGAAGCGGTCATGGTAGAACTCCCCATAACCAGTACATCCGAATTGCCATGAGTGACAATGTAGATGGAACAATCGTTGACACCGGCATCTTCCATCCCTTGGATAGATGTTCTCAAATCGTCTTCGGTGTTATTTGGCGGTGCCAATTCCTGAGTTTCGGACATAGCCGCTGTAAAACCCTCATAGAAACTACCCATATTGTCGGCATCCGTTGAAATTCCTGCATCCGCATAACGTGCCGGGTTGTTGCCGTTTACAACAATCGATCCTTCAACCTCAGTTTCGTTTCGGTTTTTAGCTTGAAGCTCGCTTTCTTTCTTTGACCGTGCTTGTGATAGAGTATTGCCGGTGAAATTTTGCCACAGGTTTTTCTCGTAGTCAGCGGCGTAGATATCACCGATTAACACAGATGTCCCGTTAACCGTTGGTCCCCAAAGAGCATCATAATCCAGCAGAATGGTGCCGGGATTTTTGGATAGAATAATATAGGTCAACGGGTGTGCAAACCTCGCAAGGGGATCCAGATCGACAACAAAAAAATATCCGTTACCAGCTACCGGTTGGTCGGTTTTTGCCACGAACGGATCGTCCTCTTTAATTTGATCGCCAGCTAAAACTTCCCCAATGTAGAAAATAATGCGATTGGTCTGTGTAGATTGACTTGTTTCTTCAAGACCGAGGTATTGTTTAACCATCTCAACCGCCTGATTGACGCTGATGCCGACGCCTCCAGGACCGGTACAGGCAAATAGAAGCATCAAAACAAATCCGCAAAGAACTGAAATCAACAGCAGTTTCATAAAACCACCTCTTTTTAAAAAAAGAACGATTCAGATCTCTTTGCTTGATAATTTTTTGTTATAACTTTGTTATTATATGATATATTTTTCTCCGTATAAAATTGACTCAGAAACACTGTAGACCTATAGCAAATGAAGGCAGGCGATTAGGAAAGATATTCTCACCGTATTGTTTGTTTTTTATGTTTTTTGTACGCTTTAATTCAATGACAAAAATCTCCCATTTTACTGGGGGATTTTTGTCAACTGTATCATCAATCAACCTTTTACCGATCCTGATGTCAAGCCACTCACCAGATATCTTTGCAACGATAGTGAGAGAATGACCATTGGAATGGCACCAATCATCGCTGCAGCGGTGAATAATCCCCATTCCATTTGATAGGGGCCGTAGGAAAAAGACTGTAATCCAACGGCAAAAGTGTAATTTTCAGGACTCTGCAAAACAACACTGGCTAAAACAAACTCGTTAAAGTTCCCCATGAAGACGATGAGGAAAACTACCGCCAGCATGGGTGCCGTTAACGGAAGGACTATTTTCCAAAATGTTTGGAATCGAGTGGACCCGTCTATCATGGCAGCTTCTTCAAGGGAATTAGGAATAGTATCAAAATACCCTTTCAACAACCACATGTTAAAGGCGATATTGCCCAAATAAATCAATCCCAACCCCCATAACGAGTCCAGGCCGAATCCCGGCAGGTATTGTCCAATAAATCTTAACAGAAGGTAAAGTGCCACCATCCCCATGACGATCGGGAACATTTGGATCAGTAATAAAAACAGCAACCCGTATTTTCTTCCCTTGAAGCGTAAACGGCTAAAAGGATACGCCCCAAGTGCACAGAACATGACCGTGATGGCAGAAGTTGCAATGGCAATAATAATGGTATTGATCAACCATCTCATAAACTGCTGCTCTGGTTTTTTTATCCAATATTGAAGACTTTCGAAGATGTTTTTGTCAATCCGTTCTAAAGATTTGGCTATCTCTTGATATGCTTCTATTTCCGAAAGATCACTGGCGATTCTGGCGATGCGATTGAGTTCGGATGAAAAGCGATTATAGGCGTTTTTCTGCAACGTTTCAATAGCATCCAGTTCGCTGGTTTTAACCATCACGTTAGCATGTATGAGGTTGACGTAACTTACTTTTTTGGCATCAAATTGGGTTAATACTTTTTCAATCTCATCCACTGTTTCTTTCAGAAAAGAAGTTTCAACTTCATAATTGCGATCTAAGTAAACCAGCTTATCAAAGGTTGTGATCTCAGACAATAGTGCTTTTGCAGGATGGTCCACATTTGAATAATTACTGATAAAACCTGATACGGCACGATTGTAGGCGGAAAGTGCTTCGTAATTGTCTGTCTGCTCCAATAGGATCATGATGTGGATAATGCCTTTCACCTTTTCTATATTTTGTCTTTCTAAAACAATGCTGTTATAGTTTGAACTAATCATTTCCAATTCGGCTTGTTTATCATTCAGAATAGCACGTTGAGTGTTCAAAATCTGAGTGTTTTCTTCCACCTGCATTTGAATCTCTCTGTACTGGCCAACCAAAAGAGATAAGTCCGCTAAATCCTCACGAATAGGATTGACTTTACTTTTTATGAGATCCAGAGCATTCTTCACCGAATCGTTTGATGCATTCATCATCAGTTGTTCTTTTTTATCGATAAACCAATCTATATTCTCCTTCAGAGGTGTTAGTTCAAGACCAGAAACGGGAATATCACCCAAGGTTTTGATCGTTTCAGACAAGAGTTGCAATCCACTCAGAACTTCTTGAACCGATTGATCGTCCACCGATGTTTGATTGTGCTCCTGATCTCGGTTGATTTCAACGGAAACCAGAGCCCTGAATTCTTTCATTTCATATTGAGATACCTGTAATTGTTGATTTAACAAACCCATCCGTTCTTCTATGCCCATCAGTTTTTGTTGATCCAGCTCAATTTGATTTTCAAGGCGAACCACGTTATTCGATGCTTGCAGTCTTTGTTCTTCCAAGGATAAATACATTTCGATAACGGCATTTCGTTCTTTCATTTGGCTTTCTAAGTCCTGCAAGATCTCTTCTTTTCTTGCGGAATAGGCTTTCAGAAATTTGTCTGTTTCTTTTGCAGTTTCTTGAAAACCATCTGTTAATAGAGTCCACTGCTCAAGTTGATCTGGGGTCAACTCTGATTCCAAATCAGTCGTTAATCCCCTGTACCCCTTCAGATTAATTTCTCTATTCCATTTGGAATATGAAAATTCCTGTGGCGTTAACAGGGATATAAAGGCATTCTGAACCGCATTCAATTCAACTTTTATACCCTCACTTACATTATTTTTAACGGATTCAAACCAATCTTGATAGGCATCCTGTATCCTATCGGCAATCGTTTCAAGTTCACGGCTGGTTTCATGATACGCCTTCACAAATTCAGGGGAACGCTTTTCTATTAGTTCCAAATACCGATTTTGTTCTTCCCCTTCGATTGCTTCAAATGACTTGATCAGCTCGTCAGTTAGCTCAATTTGCAAAGATTCGGAGGAATTCAGGATATTTGTCAGTTGAACTTCAAAAAATCGCTTTTCCTCTTCTTTTAGCTCATTGAATCTGCTGATCATTTGACCTGTTCGTGATTTAGCAAAGGCTACGACCTCATCCACATACTGCTCTAATTTTAAGATTTGCTCTTTACTTAATGCCATCTGCTTTCTTAATTCGTCTTCAGTTTGATTAAAAGTGGCCAATAATTCTTCTTTACTCATTTGTGCATATTCAGTTGAGAGGTTGGCTATCTTTTTTAGTTCGGATATTTGTTGAGGGATGTTCTTATTGTTCAGCAGCAGATCTTTGTAATATTGAAAGGTATAACGGTTGCTGAACAGTTTGGTCGAAAACGCTGCATTATCTCTTCTAACAGAGGTTGCCACAATCCAAAACATGGGAAACAGAATTAATACAACTAAAATGATCATAATGGCATGTTTGATGATTCTCATCCTCTGTTCACCTCCTCAAAGGTACCGGCAAATTTAAATTGGAAGAAGCTGATGCCAGCTACAATGATGAAAATAAACAAAGCAATGGCTGAGGCATAACCGAAATCCTGTCCTCTTTCACTTTGAAAAGCCAATTTATAGGTATACGAAATCAAAATATCCGTAGAGCCTGCATTGGTTAGAGAATCCGACATAGCCGGACCTCCTTTGGTTAAAAGGTAAATATTGGTGAAGTTATTAAAGTTGAACGCAAAAGAACCGATTAAAAGCGGAGCAACAGAAGTCATCAACAAAGGCATGGTGATTCCGGAAAATTTTCTGACACGAGTTGCTCCGTCGATGGATGCGGCCTCGTACAAATTTCCGGGAATAGATTGTAATGCTCCCAGACATACCATCATCATATAGGGAAATCCCAGCCAGACATTGACAATCAAGACACTGACCTTAGCCATAAAAGCATCTCCAAGCCATCTGATGGCATCCATCCCTAACCATTGCCCAACAATGATTTTATTGATGATTCCGTACGTTTCATTAAAAAAACCGTTTCTCCAAACCAGCACGGAGATAAAAGCCGGAACAGCCCAGGGAATCAACAAAAGTGTTCGATATAAATTTCTCCCTTTAAACTTCTGATCATTCAACAATAGGGCAAAACCCAGACCAATGACAAATGAAAACAAAACGCTTAGTATGGCCCAAAGGAATGTCCATATCAGGATTTTGATAAAAGGACCGGTAAAGCGGGAATCGGTAAACATCTTTTCAAAATTCCTAAGTCCCACATAACCTCTGTATCCCCCTACATCTATTCGCTGGCCTTGAGGGGATATTTCGTAAAATGTACCGTCTTCCTCCTGAAGCTGAATACCCGTGGCCTGATTCACCAGAACGGTTCTTTCGTTTATCTTTCCATTCTCCTCGAATAACTCTTTATCAATTCGGTATTTTTTTTGGGCATCTACAAGCTTTCGAAAGCCGTAAACCGTTCCAAAACGTACCAGAGAACGCTCGGGATTGATCAGCTCAGCACTGTCCAGATATTTCAAATAAATATCGCTGATAAACATTCTTTGATTGGATAAGGTATCAGGATCGTCAAACGAGAAGAAATATTGATAGACAGAGCGCTTTCCATTTTGCATTCCCTCTACCGCCATAATCTCATCATCATTTTGAATGGAATAGACGATCTCATATTGAGAATCCCCAATAATAACATGCCCGTTGGTAATTTCCTTATACTGGGCCACGCTTTTTGCTGTATTGCCCTCCTGATCTAAAGAGATGATTTGCGGCTTTTCAGCGAGAAATCTTTTTTCGCCGTTGGTAAATACCAAAACAAACTCCTCTGTTGGGGCAAAATCTTCCATATGAACAAATACACTGTAGGAATAGGGTTTGGAACCCTCATCTGTCACATAGGTGTTCATTAACTGCTCCACCACTTGATCTCTTGTAAAAAGATGTCCGGTACCGTAATTGGTAAATGCTATTTTCAAGGTGTAAAAAATAGGGTATACGGTCAATATCAGCAAGAGGCTTAACGCCGGAATCGTATACCGATAGGGATATCCCTTAGGGTTGATTACGGCAAAATCGATGAAAAAGATGATAATAATCATAATGATACCGAGCTCGATGGAATCATTGGTAAACAAAACAACAGCCGCCCAAGTCAAAAAGGCATTCAAAAGAGCTAGAATAAACCATAAAAGCACTTTTCCAAAGATCTTCATTTTAATCACCCTCTATAAAAAATAAAAAAAGGATGGATGGCTTACCGGTATTTACCGAACCATCCATCCCTCTGATTAAAAGTCCTATTTATTCGTTAAGAGCTGCTTCTATCTTGGCAACAGCCTGGTCCAATGCGTCTTTTGGTGCCAGTTCATTGTTAACAATTTGATTTAATGCATCCCCCATCGCTCCCCATACTGCACCCATAGCCGGAATATTGGGCATAGGAATACCGGTAAGGGCACTTTGGAAGAATGAATACACATCCGCATTATCCTTAACCATCTCTGCCACATCCAATCTTGCAGGCGGCCTGGGGTCTGCACGGAATAATCTGTACATCACATCTTGTGTATTGATGAAGTTCGCCAGAAAATCAATGGCAAACAGGGAATTGGGTGATTGAGAATTGATTAAAAAGCCTTGAACGCCCGTGAACGGTCTGCATTCGTTGCCGGCAATACTTGGAATAGGCGCTATACCGTAATCAATTCCTGCCTGCTTATAACCTTCAGTTGCCCATGGTCCGTTGATAATGGCCATAGCCATACCATCTTTGAACAATCCATCCGCAATCTGTGAGCTATCTCCGGGTTTCATAACACCCATATCGTATAGTCCTTTGAGAAATTCTGCACCTTTGAGGGCTCCTTCGTTGTTCAATCCGATATCGTTGGCATCAAGACCCTCGCTAGTCTGTTTGAAAACATAACCGCCGTTTGCAAACAACAAAGGTGCTGTGAAATAGAAATTCGGAGCATCGTATACAAAGCCTCTGAATTCATCATCGGTGTAATCCGCAGCTAATTGCGCCAATTCTTCAAATGTCGCCGGCGCTTCGTCCATATAATCTTTATTGTAGAACAATGCAATGGCTTCTACACCGTAAGGGAGACCATACAGTCTACCGTTAAATTCAAATGCACTGATGGCTGTTGCGGTAAATTCCTTCCTGTCGGAAAGGGTAAGAAAATCCAAAGGCAGCAATAACCCGCTGACTACTAATTCTCCAATCTGGTCATGTGCTGTTACAATGATATCAGGACCTTCTCCAACTGGTGCAGCTTGTAAAAACTTTGTTTTGATTTGATCAAAAGCCATTTCCTGTACTTCCACCGGTATGCCGTACATGCTTTCAAAATCATTTCCCAATTCCTGGAGTATTTCCACTTGTTTTTCAGAACACCATACTGTTAATTTTCCCACCTCAGCGGAAAACAAACTGACAGAAACCAAGAAAACCAAAGCTGTAACTAACAACAACTTTTTCATAAAAAAAACCTCCTTTTTTTAAATGAGTAAAACATAGAAAGCATATTTCTTAATCATAGCATAAATATGAACAACCGTCAAGATGTTGAATTTCTGTTACGATAGGATTGTATGTAATCCATCATCAAATGCAACGTATATCCTAACAAAGATGATATGCCGATATAGATGGCGTTGGATATTGCTTGTGTAGGAGATGCTGCTTTCATTTCCAAAACATAAAAAAGTCCACCCGCCAACAACCCAAAAACAAACGGGGCCAGGAATGAATGAAAAGGGCCTCTGTGAGGTGGGGTAATTGCAGACAAGAAAACTGAAACTAGCCAACCCATAAGAATAGACAGGTAAAAAAGGACGATTTCGTTTCTTAAAAAAGCCAATTGGGGAAACCACAGTGGGATTCTTTCTTTAAAGACAAAAAACAGGTAAATGGTGGCTATCATCCAGATAATTACTTTGGCAACCCGATGCATGTATGCGTTTTTGTGGTCTAAATCCGGCGCATCAGAGCCCAAAGTAAAAAAGATAAACGACAAAATCAATACCCGATCCGAAATCACAACTAATTGCAACCCATTTTGAATGATACTGTACAATGGAATAATTAAGGGAAAAGTGATAATCCCACTGACCACATGGACTTTAAAATTGGGCATATTCCGAATCCACACCCCATTTTAACAAATAATCCACTTCTTTCAAATCCATGTTTTTTATTTCAAAATGGATGTCTCGGTAGGCTCTTTTAAAAAGAGGATTTGCATTACCGCTCATCATTTCTATCTGACACTCAAAAAGACTTCCCAATAAGTCAGCTGCTTTTACCAATTTACCAGAAGGACCTTCAAAGGGATGAAGCATATAGTTTTTCACAAGGCTATTCCCATTCTCTTTTAAGAGACTTAAAAGATCCTTTTCCACCATTTGTTCTTCTACTTTGGTAATCGTTTCTTCAAATCCCGGTATCCTTCTCTTGGTTGGCGATATGATATCCCCCGTCAAAGCCTCCGGCACGTCATGATAAGCAGATTTCAATAGCAATTCACTGCAATCATCGCATCTTGACTTTAAACTCATCATGATGTAAGTCAACAGAGTCGAGATAAAGGTAACAAAGAAGGTATGTCCTGCGACTGTGGTTCTGATGTTGCGATTTGTTTGATTCCATCTGACCGCATTGATTAAGGTTCTGACCCGCAATAGATAGTGTTTATATGCTGTACTTTCTAATAGCGTTTGAATAAAATGATGCGTTTTATATGTATTTAATTTTTCACGCAATTCAGCTAAGGGTTTGTCGTAGTATTCCGGATAAACTCTGGCATTGATCTCGCATTCAGAATAAGCTGCATAAGTATCTGAAAAATCAACGATCAATCCTTCTATAGAATCATCCTTTGCCTGCTCAATAAAATTTCTGAAATCAGGCTGCCATTCTTTCGGAACTTCTCTTAATACTTCTTCCATAGCACTTTTAAACGTTTCTATCCACAACTCCAGCGAAGTATCTTTGATATAATTTTTTGTTTGCAATGATATATCCGATAAAATAGCTTTTGGAAGATCTTTCAACACCATTCGTTTGATTAGCTTTTCATAATTCACGATCTCGCCACTTTCAAATGCCACCAGCAGGGCAATATGCAATGAAAAACCGCAATTACTGGCTTCTGTCATCAACTCAATATGCGGGGTGGTATTCCATCGATTGATGGTAAACAATCTCAAGGCCATTCTGATTAGATTCGACAACACTTTCATCAACTCTTTTCGCTAATTTCTCGATCTTATTCTATTGCAATCGTTTTTTGACCCATTCGTCTCTTTTCATATCACTGTCATTGCATTTTGCTTTGACTTCTTTTTCCCGTGTTAATTCATTTGTTCTTTTAGCCTTTCCAATATTCCAACGGCAGAAATTTGACCATTCACCCATCGATGACAATCGGGTTCTTTTTTCACGGCCTTTTTCAAAAAAGGGATCCATTGGCTGTCGTTCATCAGCACACCGCCTTGAAGTATTCCTTTGTTAAAAAACAGTTTCACCTTTCCGTTGTCCAAACCCGATTCAAGCGTTTCAAGCTCTCCTGAAACCTTCCCGGTGGAAAATATTTTCCAGTCGTTTATCTGAAAAAGGGTGGATGGCATTTCCAAATCATAGATGTTATCATCCCCGGCCATATTGGCTCCAGCTATTTTCCCCTGGGCCATTCCAGCTGTCCACAATCCCAGTGTGATTCCATTTGTTTGTGCCACATCACCGGCTGCATAAACATCGAAAATGGAGGTTTCAAGCCTTGAGTTAACTACCACACCTCTTTCAACATTCAATGGTGTTCCCTGGAATAACTTGATGTTTGAGCGAATCCCGCAAGAATAAAGAATAGCTTGGGCCTCCAGTTCTCTTGAATCCGTTAAGAGAATTCTTTGTACCTTATTATCTCCCATTATTTCTGAAGCGCCAGCTCCCAGATACATGGTCATATCCTTTTCTGCCAGCATGTTTTGCAACTCCCTGGCCAGGGGTTCATCCAACTGTCGATTCATTAAATAAGGCGCAAATTCAATGATGTGGACTTTTTTCCCCAATTCATGTATGGCCCAAGCGGCTTCCAATCCTAATAAACCACCACCGACAACCGCCACACTTTCGACACCCGCAAGATACTCTTGGATTCTCTCAAGATCGTTCATGGTTCTAAGTGAAAAAACACCTTCCAGTTCTTGGCCTTTTGCAGGGGGTACAAACGGATAACTCCCGTTGGCAAGAAGTAATTTTCGATACTTGAGGGACCCTTTTTGGGTCTTCACCTCTCGATTCTGAAAATCAATCTCATTCACAGCTGTGGAAAGCATTAGGTCAATTTGACGATCGTCATACCATTTGGCATCATGCACCAGCAGAGATTGCCGATCGAATGCCTTAGAGATGTAATGGGACAGCTTTACACGATAATAGGTGGGCATGTCTTCTATGGATATCATACGTATAGTGCTTTTGCCATCCCTTTTTCTAATTTCTTCTGCTGCAGAAAGACCTGTAATTCCATTTCCAATGATCAGATATTCAATAGCTTCCATTGTTTTACCTC
>CAYYNI010000004.1:0-4907 GCA_964472765.1 uncultured Thermotogaceae bacterium
CAATTTGATGTTCGCTTGTATCATATCAGAATTGATTCGGAATGTCAAGCAATTTTTCCGTATCATTTAGGACTTTTCTGTTAAATATCAGATAATATTTTTTGATGAAATGATAGTGGTTAGTGGGTATGGCGAAATCAAACAAAAAAAGCGGCCTTTGAGCCGCTTTTTTTGTTGCCCTATATCTTTTCGTTAAGTCCAGAATTTTTCCTGTGCCGGATTATCCGGACTAAATGAATAAGATGCCAATTGGATTGGATTCCTCTCACCGATGTATCTTAGCGTTGCCGCAAATTTGCTTCCCGTTCTTTTGAACATCATCATCACCTCTTTTTTTTTAAAATGGTCTAAAAAGATCAACACCGTTTAAAGCTGTTTTTTCAAGATTATCCTGTTTGATTTTTTGAATGTCCTCGTCACCGATAAAAAACGCTTTGATTTTCGCTTTCATCATACCACCTCCTTTTTTATACCCTATTTATTAGACGGATTTTTTTGTAAACAATTTCGTATCCTAACTAATTATACCCAAAATAGTTCGGTTTGTCAAGTATTTTTTGAGGGGGTTTTTTACCGTCCAAAACGACTTGAGCTAATCTGGCCCCATGCCTTTTCATGCCGAGATGGGGTATAATGGAAAAGGTTGTAGAATTGGGAGGTTTATTTGAAATCCAGGATCAATCCATAGACAGCTATTGGGGTATAGGCGCAGGTGTTACGATTCCCGGTTCTTTTGAGGCATTCATGCTTTCGGCCAGGATTCCATTCGGCATTCAAATTCCTTTTGAACTGGACAACGGTCACACCTGTGAAGCCTTCTTGGAGATCGTACCCTTGATTTTTGTTTTTCCGGTTCCTGCCATGTCGTTTACCACTTCGTTGGGTGCAAGATATGTGTTTTAATAATGATTCGTCATGATAAACAGACAAATGAGTTTTTTATCGCTCAATTTTTAGGCGGGTGTATAATACCAACGGACAAATTCAGGAGAATAATGGTGAATTCGAGTTATGATCAAGAGCTTTGAATGGATAAGCGCATAGAATATGAAGTATAAAGCAATCATAATCGGTATGACAATAGCTCTTTTGTTATTTTTGTGCCTTTATTTTATTCAGGATTGGGCAAGTGACATCCCCGGAACCCGTCTCGGTGGAAAATGGACTCTGGAAAGGATGCCGGAGCAATCGCCTATAATTCAAAGTGAAATACAGGCCGTTGAAGTTCCCTACCATGCCTTTACTGATCAATCGTTATATGCCAAATTCACAAAAGAATTTGACGGGTCTTATCCCTATCTTGTATTACCCTTTATTTCTTCAAACGGGTATAAGGTCTGGTTAAACGATACCCTCATTGCCCAGATCGGCGATCCGGAAAATAAAACATCCAATGTGTGGAATCATGTGCAAGTGCTGACCCTGGATGAACATCGCCTTAGCGCTAATACCAATACACTGACCATTGAAATCTACGCCCTTTACACTTATGGCATCGACAAACCGCCGATATTAACCAATTATCCCGATACCTATGTTAAGGTGTACGTTGAAAACCTTTTCAGAACCTACATCCCATTTGTCTCAATCGGGGCGGCTATTTTATTGGGTGTTATCTTGATCGTCTTGGGTTTTTCCTATCAAAAAACAAGACGGCTTTTCTTTTATTTGGGATTATGCATGTTTTTATCCGGTCTCTACGTCTTTGAAGAGCGGTACAGAATCACCACCGGGAGTTTGCAAATACTACTGTGGGTAAGAAAAATCGCTTCCGGGTCAGGTTTTTTCGCCACATGGTTTATGCTGGCAGCCATGGAATTATATACGACCGAACGGTTAAAAATATCAAAGTTGATTCTCATCGCCACAACGGTGGTCGTCTTGTTTGGATTTCTGCAACCCGATCTTTACTCATTTTCCAGTTGGGTAGCACAGTCAACGGTTTTAAATATCATCACCATCTTAACAGCAGCGGCTTTACTTGCCCTGAAACCACAGGGAAAAGAATGGCTGATTGCCCCTATCTTCTTTTTATGTTTGACCTTTATTCATTATCTGATCACTTGGCATTTGTTGAGAGTGATTGGCCCAAATCTTTCCCACATTGGTTTGATATTCGGCAGTATCGGTTTTGGTCTAATTTTAATCGTGCATTTCAAAGCCCTTGTCAAGGATAACTATTTAATGGAAAAAAGAAACGATGAATTGGAGTTCCAAAAAAACGAAGCGGTCAAATTGGCCGAAATGAAATCAGAAATCGTGGCACAGACAAGCCACGAGATCAGAAACCCCCTGATGGGGATTATGGGGATGGCGGATACGCTGCTTCAGAAAAACCCCGATGAGGAAACACGTCAAGCCATGGAGACCATCAAAACGTGTTCCATTAATCTTCAAGAGATATTAAACGACATCCTGGATACGGCAAAAATCGAAGCAGGCAAGTTCATTCTTCATCCTTCAACCGTTTCCCTGTCCGATTTTCTGGATGACTTTGATCAGACTTATACCGCCTTAACCGCACAAAAAGGACTCTTGTGGAAAATCCAAAAAGACAATAACAGCCCATCATTCATCAAAACGGATCCATTACGTTTGAGCCAAATTTTGAATAATCTGCTGTCCAATGCGGTGAAATTTACCCGCCAAGGTTCCATTTCACTGCAGGTTCATGCACAATCAAACCGTCTTATTTTTGACGTGATTGACACGGGTACGGGAATCGAAAAAGAGTTGCAACAGCAAATCTTTGATCCTTTTGCTCAATTGGAAAACAGCCGGTTGGTGAGGGGAACGGGACTCGGATTATCGATTGTGAAGAAATTGGTCAAGATCTTTGAGGGGGATTTACACTTAACAAGTGAAAAGGGCAAAGGAAGCACCTTCACTGTGAGTATTCCTTTTGAAGCGGTAGATGTCAAACCGGGCCTTGTTCAAACGCAATCATTGACAAATAAACGCTTGCTTATTGCAGATGATAATGCCATCAACGTAGAAGTGTTGAGAAATTATTTATCCGATATGGGGTTTCAACAGATTGATTGTGCTCATAACGGTCTTCAAGCTTTTGAAGCTATTAAAAGCAATCCTTACGATCTGGTTTTGATGGATATTCATATGCCCGAAATGAAGGGAACTGAAATCATGGAGCGAATCCGACAGGGTCAAGAGGGAAAGAACACTATTTTTGTTGCCATAACAGGCATGAATATCACCGACCATGCAGTCGATCTGAAGTCATTGGGTTTTCAGGACGTACTGAGCAAGCCGGTTTCAAAAAAACAATTAGCCAACCTGATCAAAGCCGTTTTTTCTCAAACGCCCTCCAACGAACAGGCGGACATTCCAGAGGAAATCATGAGCAAACTCATTCGTGCAAATTTAGATGAAGATACGATCAAACTCATTATTGGAGAGTTTATTAAAGAAGTTCCCCCAACGATGAAAAAGATTCAGGATGGGTTAAGCCATTCCGATTTTGAACAGATCTATGAAGGGGTTCATTATCTCAAATCTTCTTTGGACTATTTGGGCAGTGAACTGATTTTGGAGCAACGTCAAATCATTGAAACCGCATCCAAAAAAAAGGACATGGAACAAATCCTGAAACAATATGATCCATTTGAAGAACAAATCCGGGCCCTCCTCAATGTCTATCAGACCTATCTTGGCAAAAAGCACACCCTTTAATACTTTCCCAAAGCGTAAAAGCTTTTTTTACATAATAATTTGCCATTCACCTATGCTTAGATCCCCGATGTGGTAAGTCTTGCTGTTGACCCAGGGGATATCATGGGTTTCGACACCGCCGATTTCTTCTACCCAAACATAGTAAAGCCCTCCGATACTGGTTGAAAAATGAAAATAATAGCCTTGCGCATTTTCAAGCGTTACCTTAGTGGTGGCGCCGGGCTGCATGGGAATGCCGTTGTAAAGTTTAATGCCCAGCCCTTCCGAAGTATAAACGGAGAAAAAAATCGTACCGGTGTGCTCATTGGAAATGTTCACAAACACTTCAATCAAACCTGAACAGCTGCACATGAACAACACAATGGCTATCAATAACCCCATCATCAAAGCCACTCTGATTTTTTTGCCAAACATATTGATCACTCCTCTTATGGAATATTGTATTATACCACTTTATCCGATTGTCACAAATGCACGGTTATGATATGATTTAGGGGTGAGACTCAAATACCCAAATTCAAATGAATGATCATCCGGGAGTTGGATCAATCGTGGAACTGAAAATCAGAGCAGTAAAAAAAGGCGACACGGAAAAATTAACAGCGTTTTTTCAAGAAGTCATTTCACATACCTTTTTGAATGAAGGATTAGGCCATTTGCATGATGACATCGCAGATGAAATCAACGACAAACTGGAAAAGGTGAGGAATGCTCTGAAAGAAACACCCTCCATAAAATTCTTCCTGGCAGAGGACAATGAAACAATCGTCGGAACCGTTAGTATCAACCCCAGAGGAGAATTTTCAAAAAAACACCTGCCCCTTGACTCTCAGGAAGTCCCTGAAATAGCCAGTCTCTACATTAAGCCGGCCTATCAGTCAATGGGAATCGGGAAAATGTTGCTTCATCATGCCTTATCGGTGCTTAAAGAATCAGGGTATCAGGCCTATATTCTTGACAGTGGTTACAAAAAGGCACAAAAGATCTGGCAACACCTGCTTGGAGAGCCGAAAATAATCTTAAAAAATTTTTGGGGAAGCGGGAATGACCATATGTTCTGGTATCAACGGTTATGATTGGCTGTATCAAACACCCCGTATTGCATTTTAAAAAGAGAGGCGAAAACCATGATGAAACTGTCCACCATGAAAAAGGTTGTTGATACCTTGACACAAGACTGGAAAAGCCCCCTTGCTGATCAAATCATTGAAAATTGG
>CAYYNI010000004.1:5007-30352 GCA_964472765.1 uncultured Thermotogaceae bacterium
ATGTTTATGAAGTTGCATGCGTTGTATGCTTATCCAAGAATCCTAAGAAGCCTGGATTATGAAATCAAAGAGGATAGTCCCGATTGGATAAAGGGCTTAACAGGCAAAATGACAAATTACGCCGAAGGGCTGAGAAAGTCTATCGGGATGTTGCGATGATCGTTGCTATCGGAGACATTCACGGGTGTTTTGACCCTCTAAAAGCCCTGATGAGGACCATTGAAAGCTATCGGAAAGATGTTGAGGATATTGAATACATCTTTATCGGCGATTACATCGATCGGGGTCCGTCCACAAAACAAGTGCTTGACTTTCTCATCGATTTCAAAGCCAAAAAAACCTTTCTCATGGGAAACCACGAACATATGCTGCTGGTCTATTACAAGGGATCGAAGGTCTATCAAAGTGTAGGAGAGGCATGGCTTCGAAAAAACAACGGGGGATTGCGCACTTTACAAGATTTGGATCCGAACGGCTCATTCGATCAAGAACAAGGAATTAGTGTGCATTCAGAGATTGAGAATAAACCCGGCCGATTTGTCTTGGATTGCAAATACGAAATGTTTTTTAATTCACTGAAATTTTCCCAAGTCAGGGAGTTGGAACTATCCGGAAAGCGTTACAGATTGCTGTTTTCCCACTCCGTCCCCAATCGCAGAATTCCCATCCAAGACCTGATCGACTGTGATTCCTACGAGGCATTCGATGAGCTAAATGCCCAATACAACATCCCCCCAGAAAAAATGAATCTGTGGAATCGGGATTTCTTGACGGAACCGATCGACTCAACGGTCTTGATTCACGGGCACACCCCAACGATTATTGTTGACAAATATATCGGCAAGGAAAGAACGCTGTACACAAATCGGGACGGACAAACCACATTGGAAGAGCCTGCAACGCATTTTGTGGATTATTTTGCCGATCAAGTTGAAAAGATGCAGGCAGGGGTATGCTTTACGATCAATAAACAAACAAAGGAAATTGTTCAAATCGACGTCGATTCCGGTGCGGTTTACGGCAGCCGTCTTTCTGCCATCACCTTTCCTTGCTCTCAAAAAGAAAGACAGACAATGGACAAACTGGGGATTTTGATGAATCCCATTTATGTCAATTGCTCTGGCGGCTATTACAACCAATGGGCCTCTATTCAAAAAACAGGGTTAACCCTTTCCATGCTGCCCCATCAGTAAAACCTTAATCATTCTTTGCTGCAATCTTCAACAAAAAATAATAGACCATTGTAAAAATCGCCATGATCACCACAAGGCTTAGTCCTACAAAAAACCAGCTGCCAAGCATCTCAGGGTTAAACATGGGGTAGAGATATTTGCCGTTAACGGCCAGGAGAATACCCCCAATGGCGTATAAAACCGGATAGGCGTAAAACAGAACGGATTTGCGATTGGCCTTTGGCTTGCCGGGAAGTGACCTGACAAAAAAAAGTAACACCACACCCGTCAAAGGAACAACGGTATGGGTCCAAATGTTGGAAGGGGAAAAAAGCCAGGAATTATCCGATCCGGGTTTTGTGTAAATGGGAACCAACACCGCCCAAAAAATGGATCCGGTGATGAGGATATAGGTGGCCAGAGCAGCAGCGAGATTGGGATTGACGACATATTTAAACAAACAACCGGCTGAGAGGATGTAAATGGAAAGAAAAATCATCCAGAACAACATCATGATGTTGGTTTGAATGGTGAAATAGAAAAGGGAATGGATCTTGTCCGAATCGTAATTCATGGAAGAGGCGGATATGGTGTTGAACAGGAACAAAAAAGTCATGAAGGCCATGAGTCCTAATAACCATCCGGTCGTTTTTTCTATATTTTTTTGCGCTTGCATGAAAGGTCCTCCTTGCGTGCTAACATTTAGTTAGGATGCAGTATTCTTTTATATTTTATCACATGTTTGGCATCTGTGTATTCTGTAAACTCTTTGTCGGTTTATTTTTCGTCTAAAGGGATAGATCAAAAAAAGAAAGGGTGTGTTCGTGTGAAGAAATGTCAAAAAAAAGGTTCTTTTCTTGTGCTGATTGTCATTATATTAACCATAACAGTCGTTGCAAACGAACCCGGAGGAGAGATCGTGATGGCGAATAACCGTTTTGGTATTCAATTGTACCAACAAGTGAAAAACGTAAGTGAAAACGTCCTTATTTCACCCTTTAGTATTGTTAACGCATTTGCCATGGTCTACGCAGGTTCCGATGGTCAAACACATCGGGAAATATCACAAACCTTCCATTATGAAGAGAATCCGGCACCGTTTTTGGAACAAATAGCGCAGCTGAATGCATCATTCAAGCCCATTGTTCAAAATGAATCCGGGCCTTTGAATATCGCCAATGCCCTCTGGATTCAGAACCATTACCCCGTTCTTGAATCGTATCTTTTACTCCTTCAATCGTATTTCCAATCTGAAATCCACTCGGTTGATTTTTCCAATGGCGAAAAAACGGCTGATGAAATCAATCGTTGGGTCAGTGAAAAAACAAAGGGTAAAATTACTCAAATCATCACACCGGATATTCTCAACCAGATGACCACATTAATTCTCTCCAATGCCATTTACTTCAAAGGCGCTTGGATGAACCCGTTTCTGGAGAAAAACACAAAGCCCGAATCCTTTTCACTCAATCCCTACAAGGAAATTCAAGTGGAGATGATGAACAACACCAAATCCTATCGATATCTGGAAACCAACGGTTTGAAACTGCTGGAAATGCCTTATAGAAAAGAATACAATGAATATGGTGAATCAATTTCAAAAACAGACTATTCCATGATCATTTTTCTACCGGATGATGAAAGTTCACTTGAACAGTTTGAAAGTCAATTGACAATTACAACGGTCAATAGCTTTTTAGAGAAACTGATGCAGACACCAACAATAGACGTAGAAGTAAAATTACCCAAATTTCGAGTCGAAAACACCTTCAACCTGAACGAGATACTCAAGACCATGGGCATGGAAATTCCGTTTACTGCGAGCGCTGATTTTTCAAAAATCACAGGCAACCAAGACCTGTTCATCTCTGACGTACTCCACAAAACCTACATCGACCTGGATGAAAAGGGAACAGAGGCCGCTGCTGTCACCGCCATCATCATGGCTAGAGGTGCTTTCATGAAACCTGAACTGGAAGTAAAAACCTTTCATGCCAACAAGCCCTTTATGTATATCATACGTGAAAACACCACCGGGAGTTTTATTTTCATAGGTAAAGTGACGAATCCGAAATGATAAAAAAAATTGTGTTAGTTTTATCATTGTTTAGGGGCTGGATAATCCAAGCAGATTAGAAAATGGTGATTAAGTTGAAGGGTTTATTGTATAATATGAAGAAATAATAGCATGAAAAACCGGAAATTTTCAGTTTGTTTTTCACGAGAGTCTTTAAAGGCTTTTCAAATCTTAAAAATCCTATTTCGGAAGGGATATATGTTGACTCCTTATTATTATCTGTATCTAAAAATTAGAACTTTCGAATAACCGTTTTTGATAACGTTTAAAAAAAGGGGAAGGTTTTTTCACCTTCCCCTTTTTTGTTCATTTTACTGAATCTGTACGTCTATGGCTCTTTTCTTTTCTTCTTCTTTTTTCTGGACTTTGAGTTCCAGAACACCGTTTTCAAACTTGGCATCAATCTTGGCCACATCCGCATTTTCCGGCAGGCTGAACTGTCTCTTGAATGCGCCGTATCTTCTTTCAATGATGTGATAGCTCTTATCCTTTTCTTCCTTTTTCTCTTCTTTGACTTCGCTTGAAATGGTGAGTACGTTGTCTTCCACTTTGACTTTCACGTCTTCTTTTTTGAATCCGGGCAGTTCAAATTCAAAAACATACTCGTTATCCGTTTCGTAAACATCTGCGCTGGGCATCATACAGGTTCCCGCCTGTGGATTTTTGCCTGTCAAAAAGTTGTTGAAAACGGAATCGATATCCCTTTGCATCTCCCTAAACGTTTTGAAAAAATCATCACTTGTTCCTCTTCTTACTATAAGACCCATAAAGAACACCTCCGCTTTAATCATTTTTTTGGGTTTCATAAGAATTGACGAAAGCGAAGGTTATTTTATTACACTTGAACGATTTAATCTGATATGGTACGAATCATGTTATTAGCAGCAGACTAACTTAATCCATTTTCCAACATTCTTCGATCAACATTTTGGCCATGGGTAAATCGATGTTTTTTCCCTTCAAATCCCTGATATATTTTCTTGTTTCCTCGATCACCCATGGATCGATTGAATTGGCGGACTGGATAAAATACCCCACACCGTGGCGTGCTTCGATCAGTCCTTCATTCACGAGCTTTTCAAAGGCCCGCATAACCGTGTTGGTATTCACGTCAAACACTTTGGAGAGCTCCCTTACCGGGGGAAGTTGTTCTCCGTCTTCCATGTTGCCCAGCATGACTTCTTTTTTGATCATATTCATAATTTGGATGTAAACCGGCAACCCTTTGTGTTTATCCACACTTGTCAACATTTCATCACCCCTTTCTCAGGATAGTTCACACAAGCTTCTTCTGAAAGGGAATAAACTCTTTTTTCCCTTGGAGATAGCCTAAGACTATCTCTTTGAAATTGGGATAACGTCCCACATCCTCCATCGTTCTGATGAGGGTCTCGTTGTCGATGATGCCGATCACGTCCCCGGCAGGTATTTTTTCTCCGCTATTGACGATCCGGTGTTTTTCCTTAGAGTTGTCGATGGTATCGGCGTAGAGTATTTCCCCCTCTTTGATAATGGCAAATGAGGTGGCAATTTCTTCCAATTCATAGATTTCGTGGGAGGAAATGATGATAGTTTTATCTTCCTGTTCTTCTGTGTAATTTTTAATGACCTTCAAAATCTCCGAGCGGATAACCGGGTCCAAGTTTTGTGTGGGTTCGTCCAACAGCATTAGGTTTGAACCGGCAGACATGCACAAAGCCAGGTTTAAAAGAGTCTTCATTCCCATGGAATAGGTGGTGACTTTTTCTTCCAGACTGAAGTGAAAATGATTGGCAAAGCTGGAAAAGATTTTCTCGTCCCAGCCAGGATATAATTTACTCCAAAGGTCATGATAATCTTCTCCGGAAAACCTGGAAAAGGTGAGTCTTTCTTCGGGCATTACACTCATGCGCTCTTTGACTTTGGATGAAAGATTTTTACCGAAAACGCTGATTTCTCCATTATCGGGTTTGATTTCCCCGAATATGCTTCTTAGGGTTGTGGTTTTTCCGGCACCGTTAGGACCAATCAAGGCAAAGATTTCGCCGGTTTTGATCTCCATTGAAATATCGTTTAAGACTCGTTTGCTTCCAAATCGTTTGGTCATATTTTTAATTGATACACTCATTTTGTTGCCCCCTTCTTAACAAACAGATAAAGAGCGGTTGCGAATAGTACGAATGCAAATGTTGCCGCAGCAAAGATGTTTCCTTGGGAAATGGGACTGATGTACCAGTAAAAATTCCGGTAGCTTCCTATCGATGAGATGATCCAATCTCCGATGAGTACCAGGAAAGGCATCCCAAAATTGTCCATTCCTGCTGTGACAAAAATCATGGCAATGGAATAATATGCCGTGGCAAAGATCATCGAATTGCCCCAGGATAGCCATATGGCGTTGACAGAAAATAGGCCAAAGGGAACACCGGCACCTATAAAATGAGTCATCGTGACAATACTAGCCATGAACAGCCAAGAGATGAGAAAGACTTCACCCAACGTGTAGGGAAGAATCATCACGTTAACCGTTCTCTTTTGCTGAACATCCCAGGCCAGCATGCTCGTGGCCAACAGGAAGAGAAAGATCGTTTTGATTTCAAATCCCGGAATAAACAAAAACAACGAGAACACAAACAACCTTCCGGCTTTTTCACTGAATTCTTTCATGTAAAAGGCTTCTATTCTTTTTAACATATCTGCACCTCCACCTCTCAATATTCCTCAACATCAACGTTGAACAACTCGCCTTTATGGTTCACGGAGAGTTCTGATGGCTGATTTCGAAGCGTTTGCACTAAAAATTTACCAAATGTGGCTTTCAATTCCACTTGCCTTTTCGCTTCCCAGCTTGAAAGGAATTTCAATTTTCCGTTCAGCACTTCAGATTCAATTTCCAAATAGTCCAGTTGTTGCACATCAGCGCTAAAATTCATGGCTTCGGCATGAAAGACAAAATCACTTCCGTCCAGAACCCCTTTAAAATTCATCGCTTCAGAATCCACTTTCAAATTTTCCACAGCATAATTTCCCTGGAAATTAACAGCATCCACACGGATGTCAAAGGTCTGAGCCATCACATCCCCCTGAATGGAAGCCGCCTCAACATCCATCGAAATCTTCTCGTAAGAGAAATCAGCGGGCACTTGCACCACAAGCGTCCTGTTACCCCTGATGCTTCTTCCGTCTAATGTCAGTTCGTTGCCTGCTTCGTGCACTTTTTCGATCATCTCCGAGGGATATTGAACCATTTGAGTCTCCTTCAAGAAGTTTACCCGGACAGCGTTTCCCAAAATTACCAGATTCGGCATCACTGCCGCATCCGTATCCGGTAGCACCAGCCGAGTGTTCTGCTCAAAATCCACTCCAAAATTCATTTGCCCTATATGATTCATGAACCAAGGGAATTCAAAATCGTTGAAAAACTCAATCGACGCATAAACAATCCCCATGATCAGCAACATGAGAATAAAAAAGATGATCAACAGGACTTTAAACTTTTTAAAACATAAGGCAAACAAGATGCCGGCTGCTCCTACAAAAACAATCTTGACGGGAATAAAAGGCAGATAGATGGCTAAAAAAGCCAGGATTAAAGCAATTGCCAATTTACCCAAAATTGGGTAATTCTTCTCCATAAAACACACACCTCCAGTGTTGTTTAGTTATATAGTGTTCTAATGTATTATAACACTATAAATCTCAAAAGTCAATCCGTCTATAAAATCAGCTCGGCGATAGTTTGAAGGGTTGCAATATCCACCCTCATGCGGTTATAATGGAAAACGAGAAAGCCGATGAGTTACGGCTTGCCATTGTTAAATTAAACGAGGTGAGAGAATGAAAAGAGTATTAACCCAGGCAGAGGAAAAGAATGTCATTGAGTTGACAAAAGAACTGATTCATTATCCCAGTTCTATTTGGGACGATGACCAGGTCTATCAATATGCCTATGATTATCTGAATAAAAAGGGTTATCACCCTGAAAAAGGCGACAGTGACACCTATTCCATCGAAAATCGGGAGGGCTTCTTCAACGTGGTGGCCAAGATCGGCAACGGCAAAGGCCCCAAGATCCTTCTCAACGGTCATCTGGATACCGTTGGCTCAAAAGGCGAGTGGCTATACGACAAATACCAGGCCTATGAAGCGGACGGCAAGATTTACGGATTGGGGGCGGCCGACATGAAAGCCGGTTGTGCCGTTGCGGTTCAGGTGTTCGAAGCGATTGCGAAACGCTGCCCCGATTTGAACGGCGAGTTGTTTCTGTCCCTGGTATATGGCGAGGAATCGCCCCACTCCATTGGCACGGATGAGTTGTTGAAGCAGTTCGGCTTTGAAGATTACGATTTAATCGTTGTCACGGAGCCTTCTCCGGAATTGACCAAGGATAATTATTGCCTGACCCACGAGAAAATCGTCAAAAACCCACAATTCCCCGTTCTGGTGGTCGGGGCGGAAGGACGGGAGAAATATGAAATCAAATTTTTCGGAAAAGAGTCCCACGCCTCCCATCCTAAACGGGGGCTTAACGCCCTTCACGATGCTTCACGGGTGATTACGGAGCTGATTAGTTTCAACAAATTTTCGGATATCAAAACGGGGCGTGGGGATTATGTTGTACTCAACATCGAAGGAGGAGATGAATCCTTCACCGTCCCCGGCTTCTGCAAAGTCACCGTCAACCGCCAATTGGGCATCAATGAAAAGCCCTCTGCCGTTGAGAAAGAAATACGCCAGATCATTAAGTCACTGCATCTGAAAACCAAAGTCTTGCTGGAGAAAAAATATTCGCCGTCCGAGGAAGTGGAATACAGGCCGTATTTATCAAATAACAACCCCTATTTTGACAAACTGGTTGAAATCATCGAAACCTATCGGCCGGCAAAAAAGGAAAACAAATGCCGCTTCATCTCAAGCAGTATCGGCGATTTCAACCTATTCGGCGTAAGAACCAAGATCCCCACACTGGTATTTGGGCCCGGCGGGGGCAACATCCATTCAGCCAACGAATACGTCAACAAGCAGGAAATCATCGACTCAGCCGAATACCTCACTAAATGGCTGCTGGATATATTTGGAGAGTAAACGAGAATGGGGGTTCCTATCCTGTGATTACCCCAAAATACTCACTCAGGGTTTTTGTGTATCGTAGGAATCTTGATAAACGTGATCACTTTTGCAATAAATAAGCCGGCTATGATGATTTTCACAACTGGGCTTTCAAAGAAAAAGAACAACACCGTCAGCAGAATTGAAACCGGGATGGTGATGGTCAGTTTTGCCCGCAGGCTCATGCCACCCTCCTGCAGAAATTTCTCTACGGTGTTTTTATAAATTTTGCTTTTCAGGAGGAAAGTGTGCATTTTTTCCGAACTGTTGGCATAACAGCCCGCACTGATGAGCAGAAAAGGGGTTGTGGGTAAAACAGGGATAAACACCCCAATTAGTCCCAAGACCAGTGTGATTGAACCGATGATGATCAATGATATTTTTAAGACCAAGCTTTTATTTTGACGTTCTTTTTTCATATCAATCCCTTAAACCGCTCATGATTTGATGTCCATAACGATTATAACATTGCTTTTTACGACGATTCAAAAAGACGATACCGGCTTTTTACAAAAATGGGGTTATAATCAATAGAGTCCACCATCCATCAACAAGATCGGAGGTAATCATATGAAAAGAACCGCTTGTAATCTTCTAATTATGTCGATACTGATTTTTACTCTTTTGTTTTTTCTGGCATCATGCACCAACACCCGTACGTTGATCGTTAGAATTCCTTTTGATGAACTTCAAAACGGCGCCTTTTATGGGGGAAGCTTGCTGTTCAATCCGGTTGACCCGTCCATGTCGCAGCTGGGAGATGGAACGCTAATCGCCTTTCAGGACATCGAATACGGATGGGAAACTGAGGAGGAGGAGGATACTTATACCTCCGAGATCACATCCAAAAGATACGGTTATTTATACATCCGCAATATTGAGCCCGATCGGATTGTTTATGACTTTCTTGTTTACGATTCAGACGGTCGGATCGTCAAGAGAAAAGACGCAGCCGAGCTGCCTCTGGTACTGGGAGTGCCGGATTTTTCAAACACCAGAGACAGCGACACGTTCACCGGCATAGCTTATCACACGGATATAGCTTCATCCCACGCCGCCATCGCCGATGCTTATCTGTTGAGCTTTATCCACGAAGAACCCCAAACCGAAGAAAACAGTACGGATCCCACAGCCGGCGAAGCCTATCGGCGGGTATTGTTTCGGGTGCAGCAGACATCCAACTCCCTCATAAAAGTCCATCCCAAAGGGATCATCGCTGTCAGCCATTCGAGCCCCAAGTCTTTGGTGGTCAACAGCGCTTTTCACCCCCTTATCGATGCACACACCGAAGATGATCTCAGTTTCCTCACCTTTCTCAAAACACAAGAGCTCCCGGAATTTGAACCCGGAGATTATATTCTGGATGATCTGGCAGGCGATGTGATGCAGGTCGTGGCAATTACCGATTACGAATATATGATCATCGTTCAAGCCCGGAAAGCTCAAATGCAGGATGCCTTGGGAAGTGTCCTCGTACAGGTGGATGGATCCCTTGAGGAGATCATCAGTCGATACGGCAGCGAACAGGACCGGGAAAACCTTCAGCGTGCCAGAATCAACCTTATTGAAAAGGAATGGGATATCCATATCCTGGATGAAGAACTGGCAAGTGTAAAGATCGAAAACAGCTTCAGAATGGATGTCAATTGTTCCATACACCTTCACGCCAGCTTTGATTCTTTTAGTTCCAACGGAAAGCTGTCCTTCCCCATGACGATGTCCTCCATACTCATGATTGAGGCCATGATCGGATTTGAAGAAGAACACCAGTCAAGGATAGCCGATCCGGAAGTTTCTTTTTCCGTCTGTGGTATCCCCGTAAAGGTGGGTGTTCCCATAGATTTTTATTATGATTTGAAAGCCCAGCTGGCTAAATTCGATTTTGAATTTGGCCCACAGATGAACATGGAATTGGGGTTCACATACGATGTAGGGGCAAAGGTCAAATACAAGTGGAAAATCATTCCGGTGGGCATCAAAAGCTGGTCCGATGCCTCAGGCATCCACACCCACTCTGAAAGCATGCACGGCCCCGTCATCGATTTTGACGCAGATCCCACGTTAACGGCGCAAGCCGGTTTTAAAACCTACCCCGGCATCACCATCGCCTGTATCCTGCGTCCTCAAATGGAGATCCCCTTTGCCCTGCAAGCGGAGTATAAAGATCATCACACCACCCTTGACTTTATTACATCGGGAGAAATGGAAATGGCGCTGGATTTGAAATTCTACAAGCACACATTCAAATTCGGCAGGGTTTTTAAATACACGAAAGAATTGTACAATTCATCAAAATAAACGTTGATAACAGAATGATTTTTCTGCTCTCTACGATGGGAAACAAAAAACAGGATATCCAAAAAAGGTATCCTGTTTTTTGTTAGCTTTCTATTTCTTGTTTGCCTATAATTAAATCTTAAACTTCTCTACTAACTGTGAGAGTTGTGATGCAAGGGAATTTAACTCCTCTGCAGTTTTATTGATTCTTTCGGAGGATTCCGCAGTCTGCTTAACCCCCGTTGCAATTTGCTCCATTTCTTCCGATACACTGGTCATAGATTTGGCGGAAGTATCCATGGCGGATGCCATTTCCTCTGCAGAGGCACTTTGCTCCTGCGCAGCTCCTGACAGCGATTCCACTTTGTGGTTGACGTTCACCATGTAACGAGTGATTTTGTCAAACTCATCGGCCAATAATTGTGTTCCCTCATTCAGCTCTTTGTAATATTCCACGGTCTTTTTAACGGCCTGATTGGCATTACCTGCGCCTTCGTCGATTTCATGAAGGATATTGGCAATATTAGCGGATGCCTTTTTACTTTCTTCCGCCAATTTCCGAATCTCATCGGCAACCACAGCAAATCCTTTCCCTGCTTCCCCCGCTCTGGCAGCTTCAATAGCGGCATTTAAGGCTAACAAATTTGTCTGTTCTGCAATGGAGGAAATGGTGTTGACAATTTCCTGGACATTCGTTGCCTTTTCAGCTACACTCATAACCAATTCCGTAGCGGTTTTATTCTGTTCACCAACCGTGTTCATTCGTTGCTTTTGCTTTGCCAGTTCGGCTTGACCATTCTTAACCGCTTTTTCCGTGTCGTTAATATTCCCGGCTAATTCCTGAGAATTTTTAGACACCTCTTGGGCGCTGGCGGCAACTTCCTCAACGCCGGACGTCACTTCTTCAATAGAAGCGGAAGTGTTTTGAACATTGGACTCCACGGTTTCCGACTGTGAAAGGAGCTGTTCCGCCGTTGCACTGCCTTCTTGTGCCATGGCAGAAAGGTCTTCGGCTGTTTGATCAACATTTTTGGTAGCAGCACTGATTCGCTGCATGGCTTCTCGAATCTTGTGAGCCATACTTTTCAGGTAGACGGACATTTGACCCACTTCGTCTTGACTGGTTGTTTCAAATTCAACGGTTAAATCACCGTTACCGAATTGTTCAGCCTTTTGAGCCAGATTTTGAATGGGCTTGGAAATGATCCTCCCCAAGAAAAAGGAAAGACCGATAAATACAGCTGCAATAAAGATGACAAAGAGAACAATAAAGGTCAACAGACTGTTGCTGTCCCTTTTGAAGTCTTTTTCGGGAATAATGATTCCAAGAGACCAATTAGGTGTATTGGGAATGGGGCTATAAACCAATTCCATTTTCTCCCCGTTGGCGTTAACCATAATCCCTTCGCCCGTTTGAGCGCTAACCATTTTTTCTCCTATTTCTTCAAGGTTTTGATACCCCGCTTCATCTGAATCCAATACGTTGAATTTCATAGCCATGGATTCGTCCGGATGCGCAACGATTTGGCCATCTCCATCAACCATAATGCCGTAACCGTTTCCCCCGACGTTAAACACTTCGACAATGGAGGATAAAGCCGACAAAGGAACAGTTCCCCCTACCATTCCGACTATTTTCCCGGAATCATCCCTTACTGAAAATGCGATGACAAACGAAGGCAATCCGGTGGATTTAGACACTACAGGATTGGAAATGACAAAATCTTCACCGGACATAATCTTTTTAAAATAATCCCTGTCCGATAAATCTAAAGCGTCCCCGGTAATGTATTTGCCCTTGCCGGTCGTGTCAATCTGAAATATCGCCGTATACGCATTGCCAATCAACTGTTCCCTTTCTTTTAAATAGGCAATGCCACTGTTAATATTCATCTCCTGAACGGCGTTAGCCCCAGCCATCATTTCAAGTCCTTTGGCATTCTTCAAAATCCATTCACTGATTTGTTCCCCTCTGCCTTCGATAATCTGCAAAGCATCACTGATGATGATTTCATCGACCGTACTGTTGACTCGAAAATAAATAAATAAAGTCAGAACGGAGAGAGAAACGATTGAAATCAACAAAATCCATGTCATGATTCGCCATTTAATGCTCTTGAATTGAAACAAGCGTACACACCTCCACTGGATTTTTTTAATAGAACAGAACTATTATACGCCATATGGCTCGAAAAGAAAAAATAACCCGTCTATTCTTTTCCGGGGGTAAATGCAAGAAGAACGATCAGCGATCTTCCATACTTTGTGCGATTTCAACCGAACTTTGTGCGATTTCAACCGATTTATTTGAAGATTGCTTGACTACGTTCAATTCGGTGCCCTTATCACTTTTTTAACATGACTCAAACTGAAGGGTGAAACCATGAAAAAGAATTTTGAGCTGTTGTTTTTTCTGTTGCCGGCTATCCCTAATGGCAGCCTTTTTCGTTTTATTGTTAGGCACCAATCTCACTGATTCATTAGAATTTGGTTCAAATCCATTTCCCAGCGATCATATTGCTGCCGGTCACTCATCTCAAGGATGCCGGCCATCGACCCGTAGAAGGCTTTGACAGTTGGCGGTAATGCCCAGTCTTCAACATCAAGCCAATTGGCTGGTTGGATATTGGCAGCGTGGTCTTGGTAGAAATAGGATTGATTGCGAAGGATCAGTTTGAGATATTCGCCATCGGGATTTAGTCGCACCCAATCGAAACAGGCGCATTCTTTGAACCCCTGATACAACTGATGGATATGGGGTTTATCCGTTACCGTTTGAACGTGATCGTCTTTGGCAAATACCAGCATCACTTTTGTCGTTGTGTTGTTAATCTTTTCAAATTTATTGGAAGTACTTCTTTGTGCCCAGAATGCCTTTGCATATTCCGGGGTAGCCAGCAGCTTGGGCCATCGGTTCAGATCAAATGCCTTATTGTCCTCCAAGGCTTTGGTTAGTTCATATGAATAGATGAATAAACGATCCATGCTGGGGGTTCGCCTGGCAAAGGTAAAATCCCCTGCTGAATGGCTGCCACTTGCATCCAAATCCAAGTACGGAATTTGGGATTGCAAGTCGTATTTCAAGGTACGATAATCCAAATGGATTTGATTCAGACTGTATGATTGCGGGTATTGGTACATGGGATTTTGGACTTTTGTTCCTTTATTATCCTCATAATGACCGATTTCAACGGCAATGATAGTATCCGTGGTCGGGTTTTCCCCACCCACAAAATAAGCGATAGACGACGCAGCTTGCGGGTGATTAGCAAATAAATTCACCACTGCTATTCCGGGATGCGAGAAGGCGTAAATTCCGATATTGTCGACATTTACGGGTGTTTTGACAAGGTCGTTTAAATATTTACCGTTCACATCCTTCATATTTCCAGAAGCGAACAACGCCACTGTGGACAAGGCCTGAATACAATTCTCCCCTCCATAATCGAACTGACCCTGGCTTGTGACATTTTTAGCCTTATCAGTACAGCCAGGCCAAAGGAAAGAAAGTGTAACCAATCCATTGTTCAGTAAAACGGGCTCAGAGTCAAAAGGTGTTTTTGAACTGTTGACGTGCATGTAAGCACTCACCAAGATCACAGCGCCTGTTTGCGTACGATAACGCATAATGTTGGGTTCAGTAATGCTGACAGCGATACGGCCGATTCCCTCACATTGAACATAAGTCACATGCGAGGTAAAATTCTTCTCGGGAAGATTCTCAGCCATTATTGTTAAACTAATGAAAACCAAACACACAAACAGTAGTCTTTTCTTCATGGGTATCCCTCCACAACTTTTTTAATCCACTAACCATTGATTATACCAATAATGCGTTTCATGTTAAACTATAGTCAGCAAAACGAATGAATAAAAAGGGGGATGACATAATGAACACCATCATCGAAAGTCTGATGAATCGAAAATCCATCAGGGTATTTGAAAAAAAAGAGATCGCTCAGCAAGACAAAAAATGGATCTTAACGGCGGCAACCGCAGCGCCTACAGCCGGCAATCAACAGCTGTATACAATTTTGGACATCACCGACCAGGGGTTAAAAGATAAATTAGCCGAGACATGCGACCATCAACCGTTTATTGCGACAGCCCCGCTGGTGCTCATTTTTTGCGCCGATGCTAAAAAATGGGTGGATGCGTTTGTTGAAGCCGATGCCAATCCAAGAAAACCCGGCGTTGGCGATTTGCTGCTGGCGGTAAGCGACGCCAATATTGCCGCTCAAAATGCCGTTGTTGCTGCTCAAAGCTTGGGTATCGGTTCCTGTTATATTGGCGATATTATGGAGAATCGTGAAGAGCACAAGCGTTTGTTGGGTATTCCAGACTGGGTATTCCCGGCAGCCATGCTGGTATTTGGCTATCCTACGCAGCAGCAATTGGATAGGGCGAAGCCCCAACGAGTAGATTTGCAATATATCGTTCACGAAAACACCTATCAACCCTTCACCGGACAGCAGCTCAGGGAGATGTTTGAAAACAAACTGGGGAGTAAAACCTATGAAGAATGGATGCATGCTTTTTGTGAAAGGAAATACAACTCCGATTTTTCAAAAGAAATGTCGCATTCCGTAAAAGAATATTTGAAGGAATTTTTTTAAGGACAATATATTCATTCACCCAATCTGCTTATTTCAAGCGACACAAATAGTTCATTTGTGTCGCTTTTTTTTAAATAAATCCCTTCGGGAGATAGTCTTCGCAGCCATTTTTTACCCTTTTGCAATGACAAATCTTTCTATATGTTTATTTCATATATATACGTTTTGAAGCTGTTGACAAGCAAAGATTAAATATATATAATTCTAATATAGAAGTATATTTTTAGACGTTGAATATATCTATAATATTCTTTTAGATTAAAGGGGGTGAACCGTATTAAACGTATAATCTTTTTTTTACTCATTTTTACTACTTGTATTCTGTTGGCACACACACCGCTTCTCTTGGTGGAAGATAACGGCGATGGGACGCTGTATGCGGAAGCGGGCTTTTCTGATGGTTCAGGAGCTCAGGGAATGACTTGCAGACTGGAAGACGAGAACGCTAAGGTGTTATGGGAAGGAAAATTCGATGAATTCAATTCGGTCGAAGTGGCTATTCCCGAATGTCCGAAATATTACGTTGTCTTAGATGCCGGTCCGGGGCATATTGTAAAAAAGGAAGGTCCGGTTAAGTCTGCCAAAAAGGAGGAAGCACCTGTAACAGAAGCGATAGCCGAGGAGGCTAAACCGGCAGAAAGACCTGTTGAATCAACACTACCAGCAGTCAATCAGTCGGCTGTCTCCGGTATTAGCCCGGTATCTTTTTATCCGGTCAGAGACTATTCAAACAGCAGTGATGACCTTAAAGCATTAAAGACTCAGATGACACTACTTACTGTATTTATAGGTGTCATGGCTCTATGTCTTATTTTTATCACCGTTACATTCATCATAATGGTTTCAAACAAAAAAAATTAAAGGAGATGTTTGAACAATGAAAAAAAGGCTTTTCGGTGTTTTATTGATTGCTGCAATTCTGACGACGGCGGTGTTTGGTCATTTTCAAATGATTTATACCCCTAATACATACCTGGGAGAAGACAATGCCAGTAAAATTGATCTTCAACTCATCTTCACCCATCCGGGAGGGGGGACCCACGATGCCATCCCCGACCCTTTGACTATGAACATGGCAGAACCGGTTAAATTCGGCGTATGGAATAAAGGCGAATTCACTGATTTAACAGACCAATTGAAGAAATTTGATTTTACTCACGGTCAGAGAAGCGCAAATGCATATCAAATGTCATACCGATGCAGAGGCATGGGAGACTTCATGTTTACGCTGGAGCCGGGGCCTTATTGGGAAGCCTCGGAGGGAATCTACATTACCCAGTACACTAAGACAATTGTCAACCGAGCCGGACTACCCACAGATTGGTCAGAGCCCACCGGGATGAAAGCTGAAATCCTGCCTTTGAACTGGCCTGTTAACCTGTATGCCGGAAGCACATTTAGAGGCATTGTCATGATGGACGGAAAACCGGTGCCCAATGCGGAAATCGAAGTAGAATTTCTGAACACGAAGGCATTTAAAGGGGCGTTTGAGGATGCTTCATTAACTGAATACAATTTTGAAGGTGACGAAAGTCCTGCAATGGGTTTCATCACAAATGAACAAGGAGAATTCGCTTTCTCGTTCCCCTGGTCCGGTTGGTGGGGGTTTGTGGCACTTATGGAAGGTGAACCCATTGATGGCAACGATCAAGAGGTTGGTGCGGCTATTTTCATGAAAATTGAGAATGATCCGTTTTAACTAATTTTAGGCAATTTGTGAATTTCCGTTTTACCTCATTCACAAATTGCCTGGTTTATTTTCTTAAAAAACTCTGGTTACATGAAAAAATGATTCAACAAAGAAGGTGAGATTGTGAACGGTGTTTGTTTCTTAACGGATGTAAAAGAAAGAAGGAGAATGAGAATTGTCGCTCACACCGGTAGAGAAGAAATTGCGAGAAGATTGACTGATATGGGGTTGGCACAAGGAATGGAATGTGAAATCCTCATTCCCGGAGAAAACCATTCTCCCTATTTAATTGCGGTAAATGAATCTCGGTTGGCATTGGAGGAAGATATTGCGAAAAATCTGCGTGTTCAACTAATTGATGGTTGCAGGCATGGTCATCGCAGGAGAAAAAGAGTGACTAAAAGGCACGGCATGGGGTGGTTTGGACATGGAAAATAAGTTGAGCTTGGATTGCTTAAAACCCAAGGACAGGTGCATCATAAAGGAAATTCTTATGAATGGAGCGTTATCACAACGGTTGTTGGACATGGGTTTTCTCAGAGGCACTCAATTGGAAATCATTCGAAATGCGCCATTTTCAGATCCTTTAGAAGTCAAAATCCGGGGATCCCACATTAGTCTCAGACATGATGAGGCGAAGTTACTGGTAGTTGAGAAATTATGAATCTCAAATTCACCATTGCCTTAACAGGACAACCCAATGCCGGAAAATCAACTCTTTTCAACGCTTTAACCGGATCACGCCAATTCATCGCCAATTATCCGGGTGTAACCGTTGAAAAAAAGACCGGGGTTTACAAATTTCAAGATGATAAGTACACGGTGATTGATTTACCCGGCACTTACAGTTTGACAGCCTATTCTCTTGAAGAAAGGGTGGCAAGGGCGGTTATTTTGGATGAAAAACCCCATCTGGTCGTTCACGTAATGGATGCTTCCAATCTTTCAAGAAGCCTCAGTTTTACATTTCAATTGATGGAATTAGGCTGTCGGGTGTTGATTGCGTTGAATATGATCGATGTGGCAAAAGCCCGAGGAATCAACATCGATGTAGAAGCCTTTGAAAGAAAAATCGGCTTAAAGGTGGTCCCGGTTATCGCCAATAAAAATAAAGGGGTTGACCAGCTCAAACAGCAAATTGCACAAGCTTGCTGTGAAAAACAAAATCAGAAAAGCCCGCCTTCGGAAAAAATGACAATTGATTACGGTCCGCAAATGGAAAGTGTGATTGAACAGATCGAAAAAACATTGTCTCAAATGGAAGATCTCCATGCATTGTCTTTGCGTTGGTTGGCTGTGAAGTTTTTGGAAAATGACCGTGAAGTGGAAGAATTGATCAGCGGGAAAAAGTGTAGGAATTCAATCCTTGCGAAAGAATTGGGTGACAATTGATGGATCATAAAGAGAAAATAATCAAAGATTTATATACATTGCGGGAAACTTTTAATAAACAAGCCGGGGTTAATGCCCAGGTTCTCATTGCGGAATCAAGATACCATCATGCACAACTCATTATGGATCAAGCAACAACGACAACCCAAAGTAAAAAGCACACCCTGACGGACAAAATTGATGGAATCATTTGCAACCGGTTACTGGGACCCATCATTTTGTTTGCAACGCTTCTTCTCGTGTACGAACTCGCAATCGTACAGGGATACAATCTCACTAACTATTGGTGGCCTGTGCTGGGATGGTTCCAAGATACCATTGAATCATTGTTACCGGCACAGGGTTTTTTTGCAGACCCCATGCTGACTGCTTTAATATTATGGGTCGTTCAGGGTATTACGGCGGTTTTGAATTATATCCCCATTTTCATCATCCTGTTTGCATTGGTGGCGATTATGGAAGATTCGGGTTATATGGCCCGGATTGCGTTTATCTTGGATAGATTGTTTAAACCCTTCGGTTTACACGGACAATCCGCTTTGCCGTTGATGCTGGGCGGACTTTATGTAGGCGGATGCGCTATTCCGGGAATCATGGCCACACGGGCGATCAAGGACGAAAAGGCCAGACTGGCAACGATACTGGTTGTGCCCTTGATGAACTGTTTGGCAAAGATTCCGTTTTACGTTTTGCTCATCGATATTTTCTTCATTCAATACGCAGGTTTTATGATGTTTATGATCTCTACCATCACGATCTTCATGGCTTTGATAGTCAGTAAAATCCTTTCTCTCACCGTTTTAAAAAACTATGAGACAGCCCCTTTTATCATGGAAATGCCCCCCTATCACTTGCCTTCTCTCAACAATGTCTTGAGGCGTGTGTTTGAAAGAACTTGGATGTTTTTGAAAAAAGTGCTCACCATTATTATCTTTGTCATGATCGGTTTGTATTTTCTGCTGAATTTTCCCGGCTTGGGAAAAAGCACAACAGAAGCCTATCAGCGTCAAGCAGAACGGGTTGTATCTGAATTGATTACCACCATTGGCATTGATAACCCCTATCGTTCGAGCTTGAATACCCCTGAAAAAATTGCCGCTTACTTTTCCTTTGACAACGAACTAAGCTCGGAAAAAAGAGATGTCACTGACGAGAGCCGGATCTGGGAAATCAATCGAAAGTATTTACTGAAAGATCCGGAATTCTTCAAAATCGCTTCCAAAGGATCTTTTCAATTGGATTCAAAATGGATAGAATCGCTGGAGGACTATAAGCAAGATTACAGGCAAGCCTTTAACACCTTTTCTGTCTACACCGGCTCACTTGACGAAAAAGAGTTGATCCGGGCTTATAATGAATTCTACAGCCGTTGGGAAGAAACAAACTCCCTCTTTTTCGGCATCGTTCGAACGGGGTCTATCACCCTTACAGGCAATACGATCAAAGATACTGATGCAGCTTTGGTATCAAAGCATATCCGGCAAATTGAACGAGACAGGAAGGCAATGAGAAAGGAAGTTCATGACCAAATCCTTGAATCCAGCTATCTGGGAACTTTCGGAAAATGGCTGGAACCCATTACAAAGTATATCGGTTTTAACTGGAAAATCAACGTGGGATTGATCAGCGCTTTGGCGGCTAAGGAAAATACCGTAGCGACTTTGGGAAGTATATATCAAACAGACGATGACCAAGGTTCTCAGGCACTTGGGGAAAAGATCGCCAGTCAGGAAGGCGGGTTATCACCTCTTCATGCTGCAGCTATGATCATTTTCATGGCCCTTTATCCTCCCTGTTTGGCATCGCTTTTAACCATCAGTGCAGAAGCGGGGGTTAAATGGATGTTGTTTGCCTTTGCCTATCCAACCCTGATAGGGTTTATCTTTGCCTTCATTCTTTTTACCGGCGGTGGACTCTTGGGACTTTCGGGTTTGCAGGCAATGTTAGCCTTGTATATTCTTTTGGCAGTTGTGATGATCGGGATGGGATTTATTAAACCCCGTAAAAAGAAGATGGTCTAATTACAAGGTATTTGCCTAGTTGAATCCGTTGTGGTTTTTGATATACTCGATTCATGTTAACTGATATAATCAGGTGTCATCCACAAAACACAAAAGCATGGGACAAAGGAGTTGTTTATGGCAAGACAAGACGAAGGGCATATAATTTTAATGCTGTTGAGGAAAAATGGTCCCATGACCATTGAGCAATTAAAAGGGCATTTCTTTAAGTTCGCCTCTCAATTCGGCTTTGGTTTTGAACAATCGCATCATCATCATCAAAGTCATGGTGGTAAAGGGGATTTTTTCCAGGAACTGAACACTCAAATCGAAATTTTAGCTTATAAGGGACTCATTGAAAACCAAGACGGTCAGTTGTCTTTAACACAAGCTGGGCTCAACGAGGGAGAACAAACCGAAAAACAGTTTCAAAAAGCCGCCGGTTGGGTGAATAAAAACCTACTTTCCGCTGAAGGTGCTACGAAGAACACCCTGATTATCGATGCCATTTTGGCTTTTTTCAAACTCCTGACTGGCTTTATCACCTCAAGTGTGGGTTTGATTGCGGATGGAACGGATGCCGCATTGGACACCCTTACCGCCGGCGTGGTTTTTTGGAGTGTGAAGAAGAAAAAGGAGATGATTGGCAGTTTCGTCATCATCGCCATGATGTCGGTTACAGCTGTTGGATTAGGTGTTGACAGTGTATCAAGTATTTTCGCCACCTTACGTGGGGAATCGGAAAATATTGTACGGCCAGGGCTTGTGATATCGATTGAAGGAGTGGCGTTGGTTTTTGCCTATTTGTTGTCTTTGTATCAGCGTTTTGTAGGGAAAAAGACAAGGAGCCTGGCTTTAATTTCCCAATCTGTGGACTCTAAAAATCATATTTTTGTTGCTGGGGCTGTCATAGCAGGTGCCATTTTTTCAGTTTTTGGTATTCATTACATTGATGCCGCCATTGGGGTGTATATAGCGGTAAAAATCTTCATCGATTCCATAGGTCTGCTCAGGGAAACTTTCAATTCAATGCAGGGGCAAGAAATTGATTTTGACAAGTTTTCGGGGCATATTGATAATCGATGGAAAAGCGAAAAAAACAAAGCATTCATGGCAACAATCCTTTACAGCCTTTTAAAAAATAAGCATATGTCTGAAAAAGAGCTTATCACAATCCTTGAGGATACGTTTCAACCGGGCTATATTCCTGTTTTGAGTGAATTTCAAATCGGATTTGCGTTTAACACGGATTTTGAGCAAATACTTCCAGAAATGATGGCTCCCCTTATAGACCAATCCATTGTCAAACAGGATGAAAGAGGCTATTGGATCGATGAGAAAAAAAGGATTGAAATCGAAGAATTTGTTTCAAACACCTTTGTCGTGGAAACAAAGCCTCAGGATCTCAAGAAACGCTTGATCAACCTGTATCACAACGATTTCGATGCCATAGACGGCATCGAAAGAATCGGTGATTATTTGGATGAAAATGAGACAATAAGCGCCATTACAAGAGGCAAAACAGATCAAACGGTTTGTGTGCTGCTGACAACTCAGGATCGGATTCACATCTTTTCCCGCCGAGCTAAAAATCATGAGTCTATTGCTTATGAAGAAATACTAGCATTCACTCAGACTACCGGAAGATTATCAACCCTCACAATAGACTTAACCACATCCTCCAGGCATTACTCGTTCAGCTACCTTTCTCAAAGAAAATCGTTCGGCTTCATCAACGAGTTGAAAAGACACTTGGCAGCCTTACAAACAAACGATTCAAATCAATCGCTATTAGAAACCGAAGATGAGTTCACAAAAAAAATAAAAATTCTTCATCGCATCCAACGGTATCTTGGTAAAAGAACGCTTTTGAATAACCGTTAAAACTATTTCAAAGAACACATCGAAACAGAGTCATCAAGTGGGCGTTCCATTGCTCAGGGCCAACTTATCCCCAGTAATAAAACCACCGGGAATCCAGTTGCAAAGGAATTCCCGGTGGTTTTATGGTCGATTCAATCACGCTTCTTCTTTGATTATTTCAAATTGTAATTTATCCTCTTCCGTTGGCCCCAGAACCTGAACCACACTGTATTCTTCAACTTTACCTTCCAAGAGCATATCAGAGAGGGGGACTTCGATATATTTTTCGATGGCTCTGCGCATAGGTCTGGCACCAAAGTTTTCATCGTAGCCTACTTTTGCCAAGAACGCTTTGGCCTCTTCGCTGAGCTTGATTTTGATATGTCTGTCCACGATTCGAGAGTTTAGTCTTTCAATCATAAGATCGGCTATTTCCATCACATGTTCCTGGCTCAGGTTTTTAAAAACGATGATGTTGTCCAGTCGATTGATGATTTCGGGTTTGAAATATTTTTTCATCTCGTCCATGACGATTTTTTCCCGTTTCATCTCTTTGTTTGACTCTGCACCAAATCCGACCGTTCTGGACCCTTCGATCAGCTTTTCACCTCCGATGTTACTGGTGAGGATGATGATGGCATTTCTAAAATCCACGATATGGCCTTGCCCATCTGTCAATCTGCCGTCTTCCAGCAGTTGTAGGAGGATATTGAATACTTCACTGTGTGCCTTTTCAATCTCATCCAGTAAGACAACTGAATAAGGACGCCTTCTAACCGCTTCCGTCAACTGGCCACCTTCCTCATAACCCACATAACCGGGAGAGGCTCCAAGGAGCCTGGAAACGGCTATTTTTTCGGTGTATTCGGACATATCGATTCTGACCAAAGCCTGCTCACTGCCAAACAACTTCTCTGCCAACGTCTTTGCCAATTCCGTTTTTCCCACACCGGTAGGACCCAAAAAGAGGAATGATCCTGTCGGCCGTTTGGGATCTTTTAATCCTGATCTGGATCTTCGGATGGCTTGTGCCACGCTTTGAACCGCTTCTTCCTGGTTGATGATGCTTTGATGAATCAGGTTTTCCAGATTCAGGATTTTGTCTTTTTCCGATCGGAGCATCTTGGTGGTGGGTATTCCAGTCCATTTTTCAACGACTTCGGCTATGATAAATTCGTTGACAATTTTGGGCTTTTTGTCTTGTTCTTCTTTCCAGGCTTCGTATTGCTGTTCGTATTCTTTTTTCAAGTTTTCCGTTTCGTATTTTAACCGGGCTGCTGCTTCATAATCGCCTTTTTCGGCCTCTTTTGTGATGGCTTCCTCTTTTTCCTTGTATGATCTTTCCAATTCTGTAATTTGAATGGGCACATAGGTCGTTTCGATCTTGATCTTGGAAGCCGCTTCGTCAATCAGGTCAATAGCCTTATCCGGTAAAAAGCGATCCGTGATGTAACGGTCAGAAAGCTTGACGGCTGCTTCTATGGCACTTTGGTTGATACTGACCCCATGATGCTTTTCAAACACATCTCGTAATCCCGTGAGTATTTCGATGGCATCCTCAACGGAAGGCTCTTCGATCATCACTTTTTGAAAACGCCTGTCTAAAGCTTTGTCTTTTTCGATATGTTTTCGATACTCATCAAGGGTAGTCGCTCCTATACAGCGCATTTCTCCCCTTGCTAAAGCAGGTTTCATCAAGTTGGCAGCATCCATGGACCCTTCTGTGGACCCTGCCCCCACGACCGTATGCATTTCATCGATGAACAGGATGATTTCACCGCCCCTTTTCTTGATGGCATCGATAACCCCTTTCATACGTTCTTCAAATTCACCACGGAATTTGGTTCCGGCGATGAGTCGGCCCATATCCAATGACAGGATGGTTTTGCCTTTTAGATACTCCGGGATATTACCCTCCACGATTCGTTGAGCAAGTCCTTCGGCAACGGCGGTTTTTCCCACACCGGAATCGCCTACCAAAACGGGGTTGTTTTTGGTCTTTCTGCCGATGATTTGGATGATGCGTCGGATTTCATCATCCCGACCGATGACGGGCATGAGCTGCTTTTCTTTGGCCAATTTGCACAAGTCTGTGGTGAACTTTTGCAGTGGTCCCAGGTTTTCCTTTTCCTTGGTGCCTCCGGATGCCCTTAATTGTCTTAAATTGGCATACACCGATTCTAATATCACTTTATGTCGTTGCAAGATTTTTGCCGCTTCACAGGTTTCTACTTTTAACAGCCCTAACAGAAGATGTTCGCCACCCACTTTTTGATCTTGCATTCGATTGGCTTCGTTCTTGGATTCTTCCAGTACCTGCCGGGCTTCCGGTGTGATAAATATTTGGCCGCCGGGAGCCATTGCGCCGGCTGAACCGTATTCTCTGACAGCTTTTTCTGTGTCCTGCTTAAGTACAGCGATATTGTCGGCTAACGCTTGAATAACCTGAGCGCCTGTATTTTCATCTTGTTCCATCATTGCCAATAACAAATGCTCTGTTCTCAGTTGATTATGCTTGAATCTGGCCAGTATATCCTGCATTTTGTTGAAGATCTCTTGTGCGCTCGATGTATAATCATTCATGTTTATCATTTATTTTCACCTCTATTCCTCTTTATCTTCCTTGTAGAATGAAAATTCGTATTTTTTGTACTCTATTTTAACCGGCAAAGGCGGTATCTCTTTCTTCATTTTTTGCTTCAAAAGCTCGTTTTCTCTATTTAAGAGTTGAATTTGCTTTCTTGCTACATTTAGCTTTTCCTCCAGCTCGATGATTCTCTCGATACCGGTAGTGGGGATTCCCTCATCGGCTAACTCTTTGATGTGATTGAGGACTTCTATGTCATGCTCGGAATACAGTCTCAGATTGCCTAACCGGTAGGGTTCAACGAACCCCCTTTTCTCATATTGGCGGAGTGTTTGCGGGTGGATGCCGAGTATATTGGATGCCACACTGATTATAAATTTGGGCATATTAAATTCATCTGTTCTATCAATCTTTTTTCTCATCATAGGCTCACCTCTATGGTGCTTGTGATTTTACTTCTTTAAAAAAAGGCAGGCTCTGACCGAACCCGCCCCCTATTCGTTCTTTATTTGTCTTTATTTGTCTTGCTCGTCGTCTACATCTTCGTAATCGGCGTTGACTGTGTCATCACCGGCTGGCGGTG